>JANOGJ010000431.1:0-4624 GCA_031405995.1 Acidobacteriota bacterium | reverse complement strand
GCTCGATCGCCGACTCCCTCGGCCGCAAGTTCCACCGCATCGCCCTCGGCGGCGTGCGCGACGAAGCCGAGATCCGCGGCCACCGCCGCACCTACATCGGGGCATTCCCCGGCCAGATCATCCAGATGATGAAGAAGGCCGGGTCGATGAACCCGATCTTCCTGCTGGACGAAGTCGACAAGATGTCGATGGACTTCCGCGGCGACCCGTCGGCCGCCCTGCTCGAGGTGCTCGACCCGGAGCAGAACCACACGTTCCTCGACCACTACCTGGACGTCGAGTACGACCTGTCGTCCGTGATGTTCATCTGCACGGCCAACGTCCTGCACACGATCCCGCAGGCGCTGCGCGACCGCATGGAGGTCCTCCAGCTGGCCGGGTCCACCGAGCTCGAGAAGGTGGAGATCGCCAAGCGCTTCCTCTCGCCGAAGGCCGTTGAGGGCGCGGGCCTGACGAAGGACAACGTGACGTTCGCCGACGACGCGTTCCAGCAGATCATCCAGCGCTACACGCGCGAGGCCGGTGTCCGCAGCCTCGAGCGCGAGATCTCGTCCATCTGCCGCAAGATCGCGCGCAAGGTCGTGGCCGAGGGCCAGACCTTCTCGGAGGAGATTACGGGCGCCAAGGTCACGGAGTACCTCGGCGTGCCCCGTTTCCGGCCGTCGATGGGCGAAGCGAAGAACGAAGTGGGCATCGCGACCGGACTGGCGTGGACCGAGGTCGGCGGCGAGCTGCTCGTGACCGAGGCGACGCTCATGCCGGGCCGCGGCCGCCTGATGCTGACGGGCAAGCTGGGCGATGTCATGCAGGAATCGGCGCAGGCGGCGATGAGCTGGGTCCGGTCGAAGTCGGCGGAGCTCGGCATCCCGCGCGACTTCAACCGCCGCACGGACATCCATGTGCACATTCCCGAGGGCGCGATCCCGAAGGACGGGCCGTCGGCCGGCATTACGCTGGCGACGGCGCTGGTCTCGGCCATTACGAAGGTGGCCACCCGTCGCGACGTGGCGATGACGGGCGAGATCACGCTGCGCGGCAAGGTGCTGCCGATCGGCGGGGTCAAGGAGAAGATCCTGGCGGCGCATCGCGCCGGCCTCACGACCATCGTCATGCCCAAAGACAACGAGAAGGACCTCGCCGACATCCCGAAGAACGTCCTCGACGGCATGAAGGTGCACCTGGTCGAAACGATGGACGAGGTGCTGCGGCAGGCGCTCGTCGGGCCGCTGCCCGCGGCGCTTCCGCCGCAGAGCGACACGGACCTGGGGGAACACCCGGTCGGCACCAGACACTGACGCTTCAGGTTCTGGGGTTCCGGGGTTCCGCCCCTCGCCGGGCTCGGGGCGCCCTGAGCTTGCCGAAGGGCGGGGTTCTGGGGTTCGCCGAGCCGACGGTTCATTTCAAGTTCGGATACATCGACGAATGCGTGAGCCCGGGGTGGCGCTGGCCGTACAGAGCCGGCACGTCGCGAGTCGCGTCGCTCGGAATCACCAAAGACGTCACTAGAACCCCGGCGAACACCCACCGCCGCCAGCCCGGAGGCGCCGGTCGTACCGCGTTTGCAGGAGGCGCCAGGCCCGGACTCCTCAACCAGCTCCTGAGGAGCAGCACCGCCCCCACGGAGACCATGATCAGGTTGAACGTCTGTCCCGTCGGCAGGCCGAGCGTCGTGATCGGATACTCGCGCAGGAAATCGATCGGGATCCGGAACGCGGCATAGAGGAACACGAACAACGCCGCGAGCCGCCCCGGCGGCGCGCCGCGGCGGCGCACCCCGAACAGCACGGGTATAAGCAAGAAGTTCTTGAGCCCATCGTAGAGCACGACCGGATGGCGGAACCCTTCGGCCTCCGGAAACTTCACGGCCCACGGGACGTCGGTGACCGCGCCGACGATCTGCCCGTCGATGAAGTTGCCGATCCTCCCGCACGCAAGGATGACGGCCGCGGCGATCGCCAGCTCGTCGAACAGGGGTCTGAAAGGCACGCGCCGCAGGAGGCAGAAGAGGCCGACTCCCGCGGCGCCGCCCAGAATCAGCCCGTGCGTCGCGAGCCCGCCAATCCAGATCGCTGGAACGAGCGAGAGATGCTCGCGATAGAAGTCCCACTCGTTGCTGAAGACGACCAACGAGCGTCCGCCCATGAGCACGCCGACCGACAGCAGCAAGGTTAGGTCGTAGACGTCCCGGAGCGAGAGACCCAGTCTCGCGCGACTGCGGCGCAGGAACAGGTGCGCGTTGAGAAACCCCAGCGCGTAACTCGCGCCGTACCACCAGAGGTGCACGCCCCAGATGGACCCGATGACAGGATCAATGTGGTGAACCACGCAGAACCCCAGAACCCCGGAACCTACTTGATCGCCAATGCCATCAACACGGAATCCCGTCCCGCCCCCGTCGCGATCACTACGAACTGGCGTCCGGAACGCGTGAGATACGTCATCGGCGTCCCGGACGTGCGGCGGCCGAGGTCGAGGCGGAACACCAGCTCGCCCGTCCGCGCGTCGAAGGCGTTCAGTCCGGTGTCGGCGCCGCCGGCGAAGACGAGACCGCCCTTCGTCACGATCGCCCCGGGCGCCCCGGCCACGCCGAGCCGCTCCGGCAGCTTCACGCCGGCAAGCGACGGGTGATTGCGGATCGCCGCCGAATCGCCAATCGGCGACCGCCACGCGATCTCGCCCGTGTTGAGGTTCACGGCGACGATCTCGCCGTACGGCGGCTTGAACAGCGGCAGCGTCGGCACGCCGGCCTCCGGCCTGAAGGTCGTCGCGCCGCCGACATCGCCCACGAACTCGGCGTCCACCTCCGACGCGCGCGGATTCGCTGCCGACCGGTCCGGCGTCACGATGCGCGCAAGCGCCGCCTGATTGCTGATCTTCATGAACAGCATCCCCGAGTCGGGATCGAACGCCGCGCCGCCCCAGTTGGCGCCGCCGATGATCCCGGGCCGCATCAGCGTCCCTTCGACCGACGGCGGCGTGTAGATCGGTCCAATCCGGTACTTCTTCAGCTCGGCCTGCGCGGCCGCCTTGAGGGCCGGCGTGTAGTCGAACACGTCATCCGCGGTCACGCCATGCGGCGCGAGCGGCGCCGGACGCGTCGGAAACGGCTGCGTCTTCCACGCCTGCTCGCGCGGGACGTCCGAGGCGGGCACCGGGCGCTCCTCAATCGGCCAGACGGCCCGACCCGTCACGCGATCGAACACGAACGCGAACCCCTGCTTCGTGAGCTGGACGACGGCATCGATGCGCCGGCCGGCCACCGTGATCGTCACAAGGTTCGGCGCCGACGCCGGGTCGTAGTCCCAGAGCCCGTGACGCACGATCTGAAAGTGCCATCGGCGGCGGCCCGTCGCCGCGTCGAGACAGACCAACGACTCGCCGTACACATTCGCGCCCGGGCGATCGCCTCCATAGAAATCGTTGCTCGGCGTGCTGACCGGCAGATACAGCAGCCCGCGCGCCTCGTCGAGCGACATCGGCGCCCACACGTTCGTGTGCCCGGCGGTCTTCCACGAATCGCCGCCCCACGTCTCGTGACCGGGCTCGCCCGGCTCCGGCACCGTGTTGAACCGCCAGACCTGCTTGCCCGTGCGCGCGTCGAACGCCCGGACGTCGCCGGGCGGATCGCCCTTGTAGACCAACCGGTCGCCGACGCCGTTGCCGAGAATCACGAGATTCCGGTAGACGACGGGCGGCGACGTGTTGGTGTAGTGATTGGGATTGACGGGCCGGCGCAGGCCCTGCGTGAGATCGACGGACCCGTTCACGCCAAAGCCGGACACGGGCTCGCCCGTCCGCGCGTCGAGCGAGATCAACCGCGACCGGCTGTTCAGAAAGATGCGCAGCCGGCCCGCGTCGCGCCACGCCGCCACGCCGCGATGGACGAAGCCGGTCCCGTTCGGCGGCTGGCCCCCCTCGTAGGCCTTCGGATCAAACGCCCACAGCTCTTTTCCGGTCTCGGCGTCGAGTGCCACGACGCGGTTGTACGGCGTGCTCACGTACAGCACGCCGTCGATCATGAGCGGCGTGTTCTGGAAATTGCCCGGCCGCGTCCCGAATTGCTGGTTGACGTCCTCGCCCGGCCGCCATTCCCACGCGACGGCCAGCCCGGCCACGTTCGCGCGCGTGATCCCGGCGAGCGGCGAGTAATGGCTCGCGGCCTGATCGCCGGCGTACACGGGCCAGTTGGGCGACGGGCCCTGCCGGGCCGCTGGGGCAGCAACCACAAGGGCAATCAGGACGGCCAGACGCGCGGCAGGGTGTCGCATGGCGTCTACAATACGGCCTTCTGACGCTCTTGCCCCCGGGAAGCTGGTTCGCAGTCGGCCGCGGCGCAGCCGGCCTTTGGAGGGACTCCACGCTCGGCGCCACGGCCCTCGGCGTGACGCACTTCTGGTTTCTGCTCGCGCTCGTCCATGGCGTGTTCGCCGCATCGACCCGGCTCGCCATTCCGCTCGTCATCGGCCTCATGGCCGGGAGCCTCCTCGCCCGGCGCTTGTCGGGCGCGCGGATCGAACTGGGCCTCACGCCGCTCGGTGCCTTCGGGATGGGTCTCTTCAGCCTGGCGTTCGCCGGGACCACCGACGCCTGGACCGCGGCCGCCGCCGTCGGGTTGTTCGGCGTC
>JANOGJ010000424.1:0-12038 GCA_031405995.1 Acidobacteriota bacterium | reverse complement strand
CCAGGGTATCGACGGACGTCTCATCAAACAGCTTCCGCCGGAGCGTGGCCGCGCCATCGTCGGCCGCGAGTCCCCAGGGCAGGATCAGGCCGACGCGGCCGCCCGGCCGCGCGAGCGACAGCGCGCGCGCGAGAAACGGCTGGTAGAGGTTGACGTGGCCGCGATCGCAGGAGGGGAACTGCCCGGACTGACGCAGGAAGTGCACCAGTTGATTCCGCCCCTCGACGGGCTCGGGGCGCCCTGAGCCTGTCGAAGGGCGAGGTTCCGCGCTTCCGGGGTCCGCCCGGAGCATTTCCCACGGCGGGTTACCGATCACGGCGTCGAAGCCGGGTCGCGCCCGCGGTTGTCCGTCCGGTTCGTAGAAGACGTCGGCGAACTCGAGCGGCCAATGGAAGAACCCGATCCGCGCCGCCGCGGCGCGCGCGGGGGCCAGCCACGCTTCGAGGCGTCGAGGATCTAGCGTGCGATCGCGTTTGAGCAGCGCGTCGAACGCCGCGCGCATCTCTTGCGCGGACGGCGGCCCATCGGTTTTGCCCGGCGCGGGCCCCTCGACTTCGCTCGGGGCACGCCAGAACCATCGCGCGCACCACAGGCTGCACGCCAGCCGCCACGGTTCGAGCGGCGAGCTCGTGTGAACCAGCCGGCTCCACGCCAGTTCTTTTGCGCGCACGTCGCCGACGGTGTCGTCGGGGCGGGTCAGCATCGCGGCCAGCGGCCGGACGACCTGCCGCAGCGTCGCCTCGAGTTCGACTTCGTCGAACAGGGACGGGGTGCCGCTCTTCATTGCCCCTTTGCCTGCCCTGAGCGAAGTCGAAGGGCCCCAGTGCCTCATTACCTCATTTCTCCAGAGGTCGTCTGGTGAGGCGCCCACGAGGCTGTTGCCCACCCGAAGCCGGTGATCGAGAAAGCCGAGCGGCTTTCCGCTGGCCAGCGAGGTCAGCCACAGCGACAACCGCGCGAGTTGCACGGCGACTGGATTGAGGTCCACACCCGCGAGGCACCGCTCGGCGATGAGCCGACGAATGCCGGCCCTCGCGTCGTCGGTCAGGTCGGCCTCGGCAGAACGGCCTTCCTCAACGAGCGCTCGCTCGTACGCGGTCGCGAGGTACCGGCACGCCGCCACCAGGAACGCGCCGCTGCCCATCGCGGGGTCGACGACGCGAAGGGCGAGGATCTGATCCGTCGAGGCGCCGGTCACGAGCGGCGCGAGCGTTCTCCGCACCACGAACTCGGCGAGCGGCTGCGGGGTGTAGAAGGTCCCCGTCTGTTTGCGCTGACGGCTGTGGCCGGAGCGGCCGACCGCGACGGGACCGAGGTCCAGCACGCGCTCGTACACGGCGCCGAGCTGTTCGACGCCGAGATCCGCGAACGTGATTTCCTCGCGGCCGCCCGGTCCGGGCCTGGTGGCAAGCGACACGAGCGCCCGGGCGATGGCCGCGTCGCGTGCCGCGCTCGACCGGCCCGACCCGCGCGCGTGCCGGCCGCTTTCGAGCGAGGGCGCCGATCGCCGCGCGAACAACCGTCCGTTGAACGGCCTGACGATCAAGTCCTCGTGCCGGCAGCCGGCGCGGGACAGTCGCGTCACCGCGGCCAGCGCCGACCACAGCCCGGTCGTCGCAGCGCCCCCTGCAAGCGCCTCCTGTGCGAGCGTGCCGACGGCGTACGCCCGGCCGTACACCGGATGGCGTACCGGCACCAGGTCGCGCGCTTCGGCGAAGAGCAGGAAGAGGATGCGGTACACGAGCGTCAGCGCTTCGTCGAACGGCGCGACGTTCTTCCTTCCGCCCTGCGGCAGCACGCCCGTCAGCGCATCGAGCGCGCCCACCACGCCGTGCTGCAGGTCGCTCCGAACGCGATCCTGAAAATGACGGGCTCGGCTGACCAGGATGTCGATCGTGGCGGCGCGAGGCTCGCGCCGCAGGCTGTCTGACGGCTGTTCGTCAAACACCGCCGCGCGCGAGAGCGCCCAGAATGTCCGGAAGCTCCGATCGTCGAGCGCCTCAGGCAGCGTGAAGTCGATGCTGCGTCGAACCGCCTGCCCTCGCGCGTCGACGACCGACACGAACGGCGGCGCGATGAGCAGGCACCAATCCGCGCCGGCTCCGCGCGCGGCGGCGGTGAGGTCGCGCCATCGGCCGGAGGGCCGGGCCGCCCACGGCAGGACCACGAGCCCGACGATGGCCCCCGCGCGTGTCTCGAGGTGAGCCTGCGCGCGATCGCGCTCGAACTGCACGCCACGGGCTCGAAATCCCAGCATCGCCGCGAGCGGCAGGGCGACCACGTCCACGAGCGCGCGAAGTCCGGTGGCCGGTCCGCACGCGGCCTCGGCTCGGCGCCACCACGCCACAAGTTGCCGTCGCGCGGCGTGGGCCGGTCCTTCCGGCATGGGCGAGGCGAGATCGCGCTCGAGACCGGCGATGAGATAGCGACGCGGAAAGAGCGACCCGCCGACGCCTGGCAGCGCGCTCACGACCGTCCGGCCAGCAGCACGACCTCGAGCACTGGCCGGCCGATGTCGATCCGGGCTCGCCGATGCGCGCGTGCGGCGTCAGTCTCGACCTCGCCCGCCAGATCGTCGCTCGCCGCGCGCGCGGCCTCGAACGCGCGAAGTCCGCGACCGTCGAAGAGACCCGGTTGCGTCTCGAACGGACCGGCCGCGGCCTGCGCGGCGGCGACCAGTCTGCGGTCGAGGGCGATCGCCGCGTCGCCGAACGCGTGAGTCAGGCGGGCGGCGCGGGCGGCGCGGCCGGAGACGGCGGCGACCGCCAGCCGCCGGGCGTGCTCGAGATCGGCGCCACGAACGGCGACGACGTGACGCGCCACCAGGGCGCCGGCGTGATCGCGCAGAGGGACCGAGAACACGAGCACCGATCCGCCACCGGCAAGGGCCGCGATCGCGGGATGCCGATTCAGCGCTGAGCAGGCGGGGCGTCCGGCCATGTCTGGGCCCCGCCACCGCCGCGCGAGAGCCCGCTGCGCCTCGAGGTGGCGAGCGGCGGCGCGAGCGGCTCGAGTCCAGGCGCGACAGAGCGCCAGCGTCGGCGCCGCGCCGGGCGGCGCGATCGGCACGCGATCGATCATGGCGCGGCGGATCGCGTCCTCGTTCGGCGGGATGTCGATGAGCGCGGAAACGCCGAACGACCGGCGGGCCGCGCGGACGCGGCGGGCAAGATGCGCGACGAGGTCCGTCTCGGTCTCATGCCGGGCGACGAGCAAGGTCAGGTGTACCGGCCGCAGCTGGCCGATGCGATCGACGCGGCCGACGCGCTGCTCGAGGCGCGCGGGGTTCCACGGCAGCTCGAGGCTGACGACCCAGCGGCAGCGCGCGTGCAAGTTGAGTCCTTGCCCGGCGACGTCCGTCGCCAGGAGCGCGGAAGCGCCGCCCTGTTCGAAGCGGTCGAGCGCGTCGGCTCGTTCCGTGGAGGACAGGCCTCCGTGCAGGATCGCCAACGGCCGAGCGAGCTGCAGCCGGCCGGCCAGGACTTCGAGTGACCGCCGAAACTCGGTGAACACCACGACGGGCTCGTGGATTCGGCACAGGAGCCCGACAAGACGCGCGACCTTACTCTCGACGCGCGCCGCTGCGGCCGACAGATGCGCGAGACGCTTCAACCACGATCGCTCCGCGGCCTCGGGGAGCCCGGTCCGCGCCCGGAGGCCTTCGCTGTCCTCCATGCTGGCGAGGTCCTCCTCGACGTCCCCGCCAAAATTGAGCCGCGGTTGGGCCCACGCGTCGGTCTCGGCCGCGCCGTCGCGCTCGAGCCAGGCGAGGCGCCGATCGATCGACGCCGCAAGCGCGCCCATCGTCGACAGCGCGCGCTTGCGAAAAACCGCGAGCAGGAGCCGTGCGGCGTCCCGTCCGGGTGCCCCAGCCGCGCGAAGCACGACACGCTCGAACGTCGCCAACGCCGCGAGCACCCGTCCTTCCGCCTCGGAGAGCGCGACGCCGTGCCAGGCCACCCGCCGCCGGCGCGTCACGCCGATGTCGGCGCGGGTCCGGCGAAACACGACGAGCTCGTCATCGGCCAGACGACCGATGCGGATCAGCCGTTCGAATCGCTCCTCGTCTCCCGAATGCGGCGTGGCGGTCAGCAGGACGACGCGGCGCGCCCGCCGCGCCAGCCGGTCCGCCACCGCGTGCCGATCGGATCGGCCGCACGCCCCGTGGGCCTCGTCGATCACGACGAGGTCCCATGGCCAGCCCGGCATGCCGTCCAGCACGTGCGGCTGTTTGAGGAAGTCGAGCGACGCGATCCAGACGCCGGTGGTTCGCCATGGCGTCTCACCGAACGCGCCCGACCGTGCGCGCGCGTCGAGGCCCGCGCGATCCGCGACCAGGGCGTCGATGCCGAAGCGGCGCCGAAGCTCGCCCATCCATTGAGACAGCAGGGCCGCGGGAACGATCAGGAGGAGGCGCGCCGCCGGGTTTCGTCTGAGTGCCTCGGCCGCAATCAGGCCGGCCTGGACCGTCTTGCCGAGTCCCACCTCATCCGCGATCAGCACCCGCCGGTGTCCCTTGAGGACCGCCAGCGCCGGCTCGAGCTGATGCGGCAGGATCGCGGCGTCCGCGTCGATCGCGCTCGCGATGGTCCGCGGGCCGAACGACCGGCCGGTGGCGTGCGCCAACCGCGCCAGCGCCTGTTGAGGACGCACGCGCCGCCATCGTTCGGATCGGACGCCGGCGACGACGTGGTCGAACGGCTGAAGAAACGTCAGCCGCTGTTCGTGATTCGCGACGTCCAGGCGCGTGACTCGTCGATCGCGCCGGGCGGCGGCGACCCGCCATCGACGCCCGCGAATCCACACCACGTCCCCCGGTTGAGGAACTGTCTCTGGCACAATTTGCAACCCTCCGGCGCTTCGACCATTGCAGAAACTGCAATGTCGGGCCGCCAATCGGCCCGAATCAGCTGCAGGAGACTTCGACTACGCAAGGGAGATGCCACACCGCCGCCCCACGGCACGGTCCGTGCTAGTCATCAGTAATTCGCTGTTGCACCAGGGCCGACGACGACGATATCTTCGCGACGTGAACGAAGGCCGAGCCACCATGGACCGCCGGTTCGACGGAATCGCCCGCCGGTTCGACGGGATGGACCTGAAGTTCGACCGGATGGACGACAAGATGACGCGTCTGTTTCTTTGGGCAGTCGGCATTCACGTCACGACGCTTACTGCTGCGGTCGCCGCCATTCTGGGCGCCGTTCTCACCCGCTGAGCCGGCACCACGTCGCGCCCAGCCGCGAATCCGCATCGTCCCAGAACTCGACGACGAGCACGTGGCGCTCGAGAACCTGCTGAACAATTGCACGCTGCGTCCCGGTCCCGCGGCCGTGGACGAGCCGCAACTCCCGCAGCCCCGCCTCATGCGCCGCGCGCACGTATTCTTCAACGACCGACGGGATGTCGGCCGGCGCGAACGTGTGAAGGTCGAGCTCTGGCTCGATCGGAACGTCGTGCGCCATTCGGGGGACCATACACCTCCCTCGTGTTATACCGTTAGGCCATGAACAAGCTGCATCGCTCCACGGCGCCGGCTTTGATGGCTCTGTTGCTGAACGCTGTCCTGGCCACCGCGGCCGCCGCCCAAAACACCGCCGTCATCCCCACTCCCTTCCAGCCGCAGCGCCACGAGGGGTTCGTCGAGATCGCGAAGAAAGGCGGCATCGACTGTCTGCTCATGGGCGACTCGATCACGGACTCCTGGCGCAGGACAGGCCTCGAGGTCTACGAGAAGACCTTCGGATCGCTCAAGTGCGCGAACTTCGGCATCTCCGGCGACCGGACGCAGGGCGTGCTGTGGCGGATGGAGAACGGCGAGCTCGAGGGCTACACGCCGAAGCTCATGATGCTCATGATCGGGACGAACAACCTCGGCGGCGGGCAGCGCCCGGGCAATACGCCCGAGGAGATCGCCGAAGGCATCACGGCCATCGTCTCCAAGTTCCGCGGCAAGTTTCCGCAGGCCAGGGTGCTCCTGCTCGGCGTGTTTCCGCGGGGCGCCGCGGCGACGGCCCCGGCGCGCGAGTCGATCCAGCAGATCAACGCCATCATCGCCAAACTCGACGACGGGAAGTTCGTGCGATTCATGGACATCGGCGCGAAATTCCTGGAACCGGACGGATCGATTTCGCCGGAGGTGATGCCCGACGGCCTCCATCCGTCGGCGAAAGGCTACGAGATCTGGGCCGGCGCGGTGATCCGCACGTTTCTCGAGATGCTCGGGAAGAAATGACCATGCCTGCGGCCATCGAGACGTTTCCCAATCCGCGCCCGGAACGCGACTACGAAATCGACATCCGCTGCCCGGAGTTCACGTCGATGTGTCCCAAGACCGGGTTGCCGGACTTCGGCGAGATCCACATCCGCTACGTGCCGGACGCAGCCTGCATCGAGTTGAAGGCGCTGAAGTATTACCTGATGGAGTACCGGAACAAGGGCATCTTCTACGAAGCGGCGACGAACCAGATCCTCGATGATCTGGTGGCCGCGTGCCGGCCGCGCCGCATGACCGTCACCGGCGCCTTCACCGCGCGCGGTGGCATCTCGACAAGTGTCATTGCGGAGTTCACAAATGAGGCCGCGGGGCGCTGATTGACATCGTTTCGGGCCGGGGGCTACGATACGGCCGTTTTCATATGGAAGGAGAAACTGGCATGGCAGACGCCCGACGCATGGGCAAGACGGAACTCTTCGCGCACTTCGCGGAGAAGTTCGATATGAAGCGCACGTCGGTGCGCGACCTGTTCGAGGAACTGCTCGCGTTGTCGGAGCGCGAACTCAAACGGTCAGGCGAGTTCGTCCTGCCGGGGATGTGCAAGCTGGTCGTGCAGCGGCGCAAGGCCCGCGAGGGCCGCAACCCGGCGACCGGCGAGCCGATCAAGATTCCGGCCAAGACCGTCGTCAAGGCCCGTATCGCCAAGCAGCTCAAGGACGCCGTTCTCCCCCGCAAGTAAGACGCAGTCGGCGCTCCGCAGTACACTTGTCGAGTGCCCGACCAGTTTGACGTCGTCGTTATAGGGTCCGGAACCGGCGGCTACGTGGCCGCCATCCGGGCCGCTCAGCTTGGCCTCTCCACCGCCGTCGTCGAGCGCCAGCCGGCGCTCGGCGGGACCTGCCTCAACTGGGGCTGCATCCCGACCAAAGCACTGCTCGAACACGCGCATGCCTTCAAGATCGCGCAGGAAGCCGCCGAGTGGGGCATCCGCTTCGGCGCGGGCGATCCGCGGCCGTCGATCGACATGGCGCGCGTCCACGCGCGCAAGAACAAGATCGTCACGGGCCTCACCAAGGGCATCGAGTTCCTCTTCAAGAAGAACAAGATCGAATGGGTGCAGGGCACCGGGCGCCTCGCCGGCAAGGGCACGGTCGAGGTCTCCGGCCCCTCGACCGGGCTCGGGGCAGGCAAGACGACGCGCGGGCTGAAGGCGCGCGAGATCATCGTCGCCACGGGATCCAAGCCGAGAAGCCTTCCTGGCATCGAGGTCGACGGGAAGCACATCATCACGAGTGACGAGGCCATTCACCTCGCCGAGGTGCCGAAGTCGCTGGCGATTCTCGGGAGCGGCGCCGTCGGCGTGGAGTTCGCGTCGATCTTCCGCCGCTTTGGCAGCGAGGTGACCGTCATCGAGCTGCTGCCTCGCCTCGTGCCGAATGAAGACGAGAGCATCTCAGCTGAGCTCGAGAAGGCGTTCAAGAGGCGCGGCATCGGCGTCCGGACAAGCACGAAGGTGACGTCGGCCAAGGTCGCGGGCGGCGCCGTGACGATCGAGATGGAGCACGCGGGACGGACGGAGTCGCTCACGATCGAGAAGCTGCTCGTCGCGACGGGCCGCGGTCCCGTGACCGACGGACTCGGCGCCGCCGAGGCGAGCCTCGCGCTCGACCGCGGGTTCGTCAAGGTGGACACCGAGTTCCGCACGAACGTCGCGGGCATCTCCGCGATCGGCGACGTCATCACGATGGGCGCCGCCGCGCACCCGCAGCTCGCGCACCTGTCGTCGGCCGAGGGCATCTCGCTCGCGGAGCGCATCGCGGGCAAGGGCGCCCAGGCGATCGACTACGACCAGGTGCCCGCCTGCACGTACTGCGACCCGGAGATCGGCAGCGTCGGCCTCACTGAGCATGAAGCGGTGGCCCGCGGCTTCGACGTGCGCGTCGGCACGTTCCCGTTCGGCGTGCTCGGCCGCGCGAAGATGAGCGGCGACATCGAGGGCTTCGTCAAGATCGTCGCGGAAAAGAAGTACGACGAACTGCTCGGCGTGCACATGATCGGCGCGCGCGCGACGGAGCTCGTCGCCGAGGCCGCCGTCGCGTTGCGGCTCGAGGCGACCGTCGAGGAACTGATCCGGACGATCCACGCGCATCCGACGATGTCGGAGGCGGTGGGCGAGGCGGCGCACGCGGTGCACGGCAGCGCGATACATATCTAACTGGAGGCCGGGTCTTTAGACCCAGCGGTTCGTATGGCTACAGATGTTGTGATGCCCCAGATGGGCGAGTCGATCGCGGAAGGCACCATCGTCCGCTGGATCAAGAAGGTCGGCGACTCGATCGACAAGGACGAGCCGCTCTTCGAGATTTCGACCGACAAGGTCGACGCGGAAATTCCGGCGCCGGGCGCTGGCATCCTACTCGACATCAAGGTCAAGGAAGGCGAGACGGTTCCGGTGAACAGCGTCGTCGCCGTCATCGGCGCGGCGGGCGAGATGGAGGCCGGGTCTTCAGACCCGGCTCGATCGCAAGCGGTGCGGTCCGTGGAGGCCGGGTCTTTAGACCCGGCGAGATCCCCGGCCCCGAGGCCGGTCGCGGCTCCCACGGTGGCGATCATGCCGAAGGAACGCACCATCGCGGACCTGCGCCGCACGCGATCCTCGCCCCTCGTGCGGCGGATTGCGAAGGAGCACGGGATCGACTTCCAGGGATTGCCGGGCACGGGCATCTCCGGCCGCGTGACGAAGAAGGACATTCTCGAATTCGTCGCGCGCGGCCAGACGGGCGCGGTGGCCGCGGGCGCGGCGCGGGCGGCCGCCAAGGCGCCCGCCCTGCCGCCGCCGATGGCCTTCCAGCCCGGCGAGGACGTCCGCATCGAGAAGATGGGCGTGATGCGCAAGAAAATCGCCGAGCACATGGTGATGAGCGTCCGCACGTCACCGCATGTGTATTCGGCCTACGAGGTCGACTTCGGACGAGTGGACGAGCTGCGCTTGAGGAAGCGCGCGGACTACGAGAAGGCCGGCGCCAAGCTCACCTACACGGGCTTTATCGCGAAGGCGACCGCCGACACGATCCGCGCGTTCCCGTTCTCGAACGCCTCGATCGACGGCGACAACATCGTCTACAAGCGCGACGTCAATCTCGGCATCGCCGTGGCGCTCGACACCGGGCTCATCGTGCCGGTCATCCGCAAGGCGGACACGCTGAGCCTGCTCGACATCAGCCGCGCGATTCAGGATCTGGCGCATCGCGCGCGGTCGAAGCAGCTCAAGCCGGAGGAAGTGCAGGGCGGCACATTCACGATCACGAACCCCGGGATCTTCGGCGCGATCTACGGGCTGCCGATCATCAGCCAGCCGCAGGTGGCGATCCTCGGCGTCGGCAGCGTGGACAAGCGGGTCGTCGTCATCGACAACATGATCGCGATCCGGCCGATGTGCGTGCTGACGCTCGGGTTCGATCACCGCCTGATCGACGGCGCGGACGCCGGGCGGTTCCTCCAGGCGCTGAAGGACCGGCTGCAGGGCTTCGACGAGTCGTGGATGTAATCGACGTCCGGCGCCTCGGCCGCGTCGACTACGACACCGCGGTCGCGCTACAACAAGAGCTCGTCGAAGACCGCCGGGCCGGTCGCGTCGGCGACACGCTCCTGCTTCTCGAACACCCGCCCGTCATCACGCTGGGCGTCAAGACGCGCGGCAAGCCGACGCACATCGTCGCCACCGGCGCCGCGCTCGAGGACGCGGGCGTGACCGTGCACGAGACCGGCCGCGGCGGCGACGTGACGTACCACGGCCCAGGCCAGCTCGTCGGCTATCCCATTTTCGATTTACGGCCGGACCGGTGCGACGTGCATCAATACGTGCGCGACCTCGAAGAGGCGCTCATCATCGCCGTGCGCGCGTTCGGCATCGAAGGCGGCCGCGTGAAGGGGCTGACGGGCGTCTGGGTCGGGCCGGTCGGGCGCGAGGAAAAACTCGCCGCCATCGGCGTGCGGATTAGCCGGTGGATCACGAGCCACGGCTTCGCGCTGAACGTCGCGCCGGACCTCGCGCATTTCGATTTGATTGTGCCGTGCGGCATCACGGACCGGGGCGTGACGTCGATCGCGCGGCTCACCGGCCGCGACGTGCGGATGACGGATGTCGAGGATGCCGTCGTCGAAGGGATGACGCAAGTGTTTGCCCAGACGGGAGTGCAGCAACCATGACGCGCACGAAGAGATTCGCCGGGTGTTTAGCCATCGCGGTTCTCGTCGCACTCGTGCCCGCGCCGGCCGGCCGCGCGCAGGCCGGTCGCGCGTTCACGACAAACTTCACGCTGGCGGAGTTTGCCGGCCGCCGCGCGAGGGTCTATGACGCGATTGGGGCCGAGGGCGTCGCCCTCATGCAGGGCCTGCCGGCCGTGCATTCGTCGGCCATCTTCAGGCAGTCCAACGAATTTTTCTATGTGTCCGGGGTCGTGGCGCCGCAGGCGCTGCTGCTCATGGACGGCGCGACCCGGCGCAGCACGCTCTACCTGCCGAAGCAGAACGTGAGCCGGGCAGCGACGGAAGGGGAGGTGTTGTCGTCGGACGACCCGGCCGCGACGTCCAGGATCACCGGCATCGAGGACGTGAAGTCGCCGGACCAACTGGAGGCGGATCTCAAGGCGCTGGCGCGGGCCAAAGTGATCTTCGTGCCCTTCGCGCCGACCGAGGGCGCGAGCGAAAGCCCCGACGGTGCGCGGCGACGTACCGCGGACGCGGCCGCGGATCCCTGGGATGGCCGCACCAGCCGCGAGGCGCACCTGCGCGCCCTCATCAAGGCGCGCGCGCCCGCTCTCGAGATCAAAGACCTGTCGCCGGTCTTGAACACGATGCGCGAGATCAAGAGCCCGGCGGAAATCGCGCTCATCACGCGCGCGACGAAGATCGGCGGCGAGGCGCTCATCGAGGCGATGCGCAGCACCGTGCCCGGCCTGGCCGAGTTCGAGATCGACGCGCTGGCGCAGTTCATCTTCGTGCGCCACGGCGCGCAGGGCGAGGCGTACCGGGACATCGTGGCCAGCGGGCCGGCCGCGATGAACCCGCATCATCGCGCGGGCGACAGGGTGATGAACGCCGGCGAGCTGGTGCTGATGGACTACTGCCCGGACCTCGGTTACTACCGTTGCGATGTCACGCGGCAGTGGCCCGTGAACGGCAAGTTCACCCGCGACCAGCGCGACTTGTACGGTCTCTATCTGGGTGTCTACGAGGCCGTGCTGTCGGCCATCGCGCCGGGCCGAACCGCGCAACAGATCCTGCAAGCGGCGCTGCCGGCGATGGACAAGGTGCTTGCGGCGACGAACTTCTCGAAACCGGTCTATGCGGAGGCCGCGAAACAGTTCGTGGAGCGGTTTCGCTCGCAGGCGGCGCGCGGCGGCAACCTCGGCCACGCCGTGGGCATGGCGACGCACGACTTCGGCGGCGGATCCGGCCTCATGCGCCCGGGCATGGTCTTTACGATCGAGCCCGCGCTCACGGTCCCGTCCGAGCAGATCTACATTCGCCTCGAGGACATGATCGTCATCACCCAGACGGGCGCGACGGTGTTGTCGGACTTCGTGCCGCGAAGCATCGCTGGCGTCGAGAAGACTATCGCCGAGCCCGGGCTGCTGCAGCAGTACGGGCGAATCCGCTAGAGCCGAGGGTTCAACGCTTGACCGCAATCCCCTGAATCTCGAACTTCGCGCCCTGCAGGAGCGGTCCGGACCCGATGAACGCGCGCACCGGAAACTCCTGCTTGAAGAACGTCCGGTACACCTTGTTGAAGGCGTCGTAGTTGGCGACGTCGGGACAG
>JANOGJ010000312.1:0-5096 GCA_031405995.1 Acidobacteriota bacterium | reverse complement strand
TGCACACGGGCGTGAAGTCCTTGGGATGCGAGAAGAGCACCGCCCAGGAATCGCCAAGCCATTCATGAAAACGAATCCGGCCTTCGGTGGTGTCTGCTTCGAAGTCCGGTGCGACGTCGCCGATGTGCAGTGCCATGGTGTGCCTCCGCGAATCCGTGATGAATCGGTGACTATAGCAGGTCCTCGCGCCGCCGATCGGTCAGCTCGTGGCGGGTGAATCCGGCTTCAGCCCGGCCGGATCCGACGAGCAGCCCGGCGGCCTGACCGCAGGCGCCCGCGAGCTGCGCCCCGAGCGCGGTCGGGAGGCCGCGGTCGAACATCCGCACGAGATCGGGCCGGTGCCGGCGCAGGAAGCGTCGAAACCTGACGACGAAGTAGATCGGCATGAGCGGAGTGGCCGCGATGTACACCACGCGCCGCCACCACGACCAGCGCTCCTCACGCGCCCGCATCGGCCCATAGGTGCGATGATGTAAAAAATAGCCGCGGCACGCGTCCCGGAGCGACGTCACGTTGGCGTGGGTCAGGCGAATCCGCGGGTCGACCAGGAGGCTCTGGCCGTTCCGGCGCAGGCGCGTCATCAGCACGAGGTCGGCCGCGGCCAGCAGGCGCTCGAGGTCAGCGCCGAGCGCGACGAGGACGTCGCGCTTGTACGACGAGTTGTGGCCGGCGATCATCGCGGCCTCGTGCGGCCGCTGCGGCGGGCAGAACAGCCCGTACGTCATCAACCCGACGATGTCGCTGCAGCCAATTCCGGGATTGAGGTTCTCGATCTCGCCGCAAATGCCGGCGTGCGGCTGCCGGTGCGCGGCGATGACGGCGCCGATGAACCCGTCGAGCGGCACGGTATGCTCCTCGAGAAACGCGATGACGCGGCCGCGCGCGACCCGCACCGCCGCCGCCCGGGCCGCGCCAAAGGTCGTCTCCGGAGGCAAACGCAGGACGCGGACCGAATCCCGGACCGGATTGGGAAACGGCTGGCTCCCCTCCGGAGCCACGTCGACGATGAGAATCTCGACGGCACGGGTTTGCTGAACAAGGAGCGCGTCGAGGCAACGCTGCGCCCGATGCCGCAGCCAGCTGACGACCAGGATCACGGTGAGGTCGATCGTCTCGCCGGCAGCAGTCACGAGACGCTACTTCGATTCCGCAGGCCGCTCAAGCGAGGTGTGTACCGAATGTGCGCGCCGCCTGATCGCCCTCGCGTAGGCGCGCGACTCGCCGGCGAGAGTCGCGCAATGGCCGAGGGCGACGATGGGCAGCGATGGCAGGTACCACCGGAGGCAGCCAGCCTGCCTGCAGTGACCGGCGGCGAGAATCAGGATCCGCGCGAGCCGGACGGGCAGCACCGAGGCCGCGAGGAACCAGAGCGCCTTCGCGCGGCTGTGGCCCAGCCAGCCAACCCGCATGTCGCCGAAGAGCGTGCCACGCGTGAAGCGTTCCGTGAGAAACGATCCGAGCTTGTGCACGTGATGGTGCGCCACCACGGCGCCTGGCTCGAAGCGCAGCTCGACGCCCAGGGCGCGCGCATCGCGGGAGAACGTGACGTCGCCGAGCCACGCGTCCGGAAACCCGCCGACGGCGTCGAACACGCGTCGCGGGATGAGCAGGTTGCCGGTCGGCCCCACGTCAATCGGCCGCGGCAGGCCGCCCGGTAGAAAGCGCGAGAACTTGCAGATGTGGATCGCGTTGTCGAGGTAGCGCGCGCCATGACAGGCGATCGAGCCGACGATGACGCCATCGGTGGCGTCGTGCGCGGAGACGAGCCGGGCGAGCCAGTCCGGCGGCATGACGATGTCCGGATCCGTGAAGACGAGGAGCGACCCGCGCGCCTCGAGCACCCCGCGGTTGCGCGCGGCGTGTGGGGTGAGCTGTGTGCCCGCGCGGCGCAGAACGACGCCGGGAAAACGCCGCACCTCATCCGCCGTCCGATCGTCCGGACTCGAATCGACGACGATCACCTCGGCGTCCTGCCACGTCTGCGCGCCGAGCGAGGCCAGCGTGGCGGCCACCGTGCGTTCCGACCGGTACGCGGGGATCACGACCGACACGCGCGGGGCGGGACTCGGGTTCATGCCTTGACCGCCTGAGGCCGCGGCTCCGAGAGCTCGTAGTGCGTGAACGCCGCCTCAGCGCCTCCCGGGCCGAAGAGCAGCCCGGTGGCCTGGCCGCACGCGGCCGCGAACTGCGCCGCGAGCACGGTGGGCAGGCCGCGATCAAGTACCCGCACGAGATCGGGCCGGTGGCGGCGCACGAACGGGCGAAACCACGCGACGAAGTAGAACGGGACGACGGGCGTCGCCGCGACGTAGACCAGCCGGCGCCACCACGGCCAGCGCTCCTCCCGCGCGCGCAGCGGCCCATACATGCGATGGTGCAGGAAATAGCCGCGGCAGATGCTGCGGGCCGAGATCTCGTTCATGTGGGCCAGCCGGATCCTCGGATCAATGAGGAGGCGGTACCCGTTCTGTCGCAGCCGCGTCATCAGCACGAGGTCCGACGCCAGCAGCCGCTCGAGGTCGGGGCCGAGTGCGATCAACGCGTCGCGCTTATACGACGAGTTGTGCCCCGCGATCATCGTCGCTTCGCGCAGCCGCTGCGGCGCCGAAAACAGGCCGTAGCTCATGAGGCAGATCACGTCGCTCGCGCCGGAGCCCGGATTGCCGTTCTCGACCTCGCCGCCGATGCCGGCATGCGGCTCCCGGTGCGCGGCGGACACGGCGTCGACGAAGCCGTCGAGCGGAAAGACGTGTTCTTCGAGGAACGCCACGGCGCGGCCGCGCGCGGCGCGGACGCCGGCCGCACGCGCCGCGGCAAACGTCGTGTCAGGCGGCAGGCGCAGGACGCGGACGGGATCCGGAATCGGATCCGGAAACGGCGCGCTGCCCTCCGGCGCCACGTCGGCGATCAGGATCTCGACCGAGTCGGTCACCTGGGCGAGCAGCGCGTCGAGACAGCGTCGCGCGCGCGTGCGCAGCGCGCCGACGACGACGATGACGGAAAGGTCGAGCGCGCCGCCAGCCTGGGGAGGCATCTGGACGGACGATTCTAGCCCGATCGAATCCTCAGGAGCACGCACTGAAGGGCGGCCAATCCGTCGGTGCCCTCCTCGGTCCCGTCGACGCCAGTGACGCGGATCGTCAGCACCAGCGGGCGATCGGGATCGTCCGAAAGCAGCTGTTGAATCGCGGCGATCACGGCCGGAGAGAGCCTGCACGGCTCGACGTCGGACGGCGCCGACACGGCTCGGGTCCGCGTCAGGGCAACGCTCGGCGTGACCCCGGCGCTCGGCTGAATTCGCGGCACGGCTCGGCCGATCGACGGCGCACCGGCCGGGCGCCGCTTGCCGCCGAGACTGCCGCCCGGCGTGCCGGTGCCGAGCAGGCGATAAATGCCTCCGGCATAGCTCACGATGTACAGCTCGCCGCTCGCGTCCTCGCCGAAGCTCGAGGGATTCCGCACCGCCGCCGATCCGAGCTCGGCCGTGTGTTCGCGGAGATCGCTAGCCGTCGCTTCGCCCGTCACGGGATGCACCGTCAGGCGAATCGACCAGACGCGGCCCCTGATGAAATCCGCGAAGAAGTAACGCCCGCGGTAGTCCGACCCCAGCCCCGAGGCGCGATAGACGAAGCCGCCCGTGACGGAACCGCCGACGTCATGGGAGTACTCGAAGATCGGATCGGTGAGCGGCTGCGAAAACGGCGGGAGGGTCGTCACGTGGTTGTGCGCGCCTTCCCGGTTCCGCCAGCCGTAGTTCCGGCCGCCGCGACCCGCCGGCTCGTAGTCAATCTCCTCCCAGCTGCCCTGGCCGACGTCGCCCATCACGAGCGCGCCGGTGCCGCCGCGCGAGATGGAGTCAAAGCTGTACCGCCACGGATTGCGCAGGCCGAAGCTCCAGATTTCGCCTCGCACGCCCGACTGACCGACGAATGGGTTGTTCGCCGGAATGTCGTAGCCCTCGTTGTCGCTCGCCAAGACATTGACGTTGATGCGAAGCATCTTGCCGAGGAGGGACTGCGGATTCTGAGCGAGATGATTCGGATCGTTGCCGTCCCCGCCGTCGCCCATGCCGATGTACAGGAAGCCGTCCGGCCCGAACACCAGGTGGCCGCCGTTGTGATTGGAAAACGGCTGGTCGATGAACCGCTGGCCTCCCGGCCACAGGAGATCGAAGCGGCTCGCCGGATCCGCGCGCAGGGGGCTCCCCGCCGCCCTCGTAAACCGCGCGATCACGGTCTCGCCGGTGGCATTCGAGAAGTTCACGAACACGCGCCCGCTCGTCGCGTAGTTGGGCGCGAACGCCAACCCGAGCAGACCCTGCTCACCTTCGTTGCGCACGACGCTGCGAAGGTCGAGGTAGTCGGTCGCCTGCACGACGCCGTTTCGCAACACGCGCACGCGGCCGTCCTGCTGGACGACGACCTGCACCGTCGAGTCCGACGGATCCTGGACGAACGCGACGGGTTGCGTGAAACCGCTCGCGACGAGTTCAGCGCGCAGTTGCGCGAACGCCGGCGTCGCAGTGAGGGTCAGACCAAGAATGACGAGCGCGGCGGGACCGGTCAGCCGTTTGGACATGATGCTACGGTGACCTCGTTGATCGGTTCGGCGAGGGGGCACCGTCGAACGGTTTAGCTAATTGCTCGAGTCGTTGATCGAACAGGCCCGTCACCGGGCCGATGACAAGCCGCCGCACGCTGCGCACGGCCTCGCCATACCACTTCCGCCAGGCGACGACGATTTTCGGGTTGTCGGCCACGTCCTTGCCTTCGCGGGCCTCGATGCGGACCCGCGCCTGGCCGGCCGCCGCCACCACTTCAGCGGCGGCCTCAGCGATCGGTTGTGTGGCGGACGCCATCAGCCACGCCGACGCGGCCACCGCCACGCCGACATTCCGCATCTCGTCCGCGCTCGTCTTCTCGGCCGTGTCCTGGTTCGTATGGTAGAAGCGGTCCGTGAAGTGCCAATCGAGCACAGACGGGATGCCGGCGCTGCCGAACTGCGTGTGGTCACTGCCGCCTTCGTAGGGGTTGGTCCGCACGTCCCACCGGCCGCCCGTCTTCTTTGACACCCGCTCGCACACGGCAAGATGTAAA
>JANOGJ010000379.1:0-1682 GCA_031405995.1 Acidobacteriota bacterium | reverse complement strand
TGAACTGCGGTTCTTCAGCGGCTTGACGATCGAGGAGACGGCGGAAGTGCTGGGCATCTCGTCAGGCACGATCAAGCGCGAATGGAGCAGCGCGCGGGCGTGGTTGTACCGGGAGATACGAACCACGAACAAGAAATAATCCGGCCATCCTTGGGGAAGTTCTTCCCCCAAGAGGTTACTCCGCGTCCTCAGTCTTCTCCGTGTCCTCCGTGTGAAATGACTAGATTGGAAAGCGCCTTCCGTCCTTGACGACGTCCTTGGCATCGATTTCGGCGTTCGTGTGGTTGAGGTGGATGAACCAGACTTCAGCGCGAGCGCCCTTCAGGAGGGCGCGAGTCGCCGGGATCAGGGGATGAGGAATGTCGGCGACGGTGCGGCCGGGTATCTCGCTGGCTGACGCGAAGGTGCCGTCCACGAACGCGAGGTCCACGGTGCCGGCCAGGTCGCGGATGCGGCGCCCCCCCTCCCACTTCTCCCATTGATCGATGTCGGGGATGTAGAGCGCCTTTCGCGTCGGCCCCTCGATCAGGTAGCCGACGATGTCCGTGAATTCGTCGCGGTGCGGCACGGCGAGCGCGGTGACGCGAATGCCCGCCCCGAGATCAACGGCTGTGTCGGGCCGGATCACGCGCAGGTCGATGTTGTTGCGCGACACGAGCTGACTCCACGGTCCGTTCGCGCGCAGGAATCCGGCCATGCGCTCGGTGCCGTAAACGGGTACACGAGGCGCGTCCGTGGATTCGCGGCCGAGGTACATCAGCCCGGTGTAGTGGCCGATGTGCGCGTGCGTCAGAAAGATCCCGTCCGGCGTGCGGCCGCCCGTGAGCGAATGAACCTGGGAGGGGAAATCGGGCGTCGCATCGAACATGTATGCCCGGCCGAGCGCCGTGTGGACGAGCCCGAGGCTCGCGACACGCTCCGGACGCCGCTTGCCCTCGCGGATGGATCGACAGAGCGCCTGCTGGCAACCGAGGTGTGGGATGCCGGCGTCCTGGGCGATGCCGAGCACGACAAGTTCCCATCCGGGCGTCTGAGGCGGCGAGGCGTGGCCAAGTGAGAGCGACGCGCACGCAGCCACCATGAGCGCGCAGACGAGCTTCGACATGCCTGAGCGCAATCCTACTCTTCGAGCGTGGCCATCGGCGCGAGGAGGTCCTCGAGGAAGAACGCCGACAGCGCCGCGCGTCCGGTGAGACCGGCCTTCGAGTAGAGCGACCGCGCGTGCGCCCGGATCGTCCGCTCGGACGTCGAGCGGACCGCCGCGGCCTCCTTCAGGCTCAGCCCCTTCAGAAGGAGCAGCGCCACCTCCCGTTCGGCCTCGGTCAGATTCCAGCGGGAGAACTGGACTTCGATCGCCTCGCCCAGGCCAGTGAGCACCGTCCGCGCCTCCGATCGCCAGCGCTGGCCCTGGAGGCGAGCCACCTCAAGATCGCGGAGCAATGTGAGATTCTCCTCCCGCTGGCGTCGCGTGACGCGGATGAGGAACATGACGCCGACGCTCACCAGCACGACCGGAATGACGTCCAGGAGCGCGACGAGCATGTTCGCCAGCGATCGGTTGGCCTCATCGCGCCATTCGAGACCGAGCAAGAGCGCGGCCCCGCCGACGATGGCCAACGCGGCCCAGATCCGGCTCTGGCGATCCAACCCTTCGGTCATGACTGGCTCAGCGTCCCGGCCAC
>JANOGJ010000302.1:0-4486 GCA_031405995.1 Acidobacteriota bacterium | reverse complement strand
CGCCGTCCTCGTCACCGACCAGACCGGCCAGGACCTCGTGGACCGCGTGCTCGTGGACCGGACCGGATCCATGGCGCAGGATGCGCGTCTGCAGCACGCCAACCGCCTGGAGGAAGTCGGCACGCTCGTCGCCGCCATGGCGCCGGACATCGAGTCGCTGATCGCGTCGGTCGGCGCGAGCGGGTCCGCGCTGGCCGAGACGCTGCCGCCGTCGGATGCGCGCCGCGAGCATACGGGCAGAATCCTCGCCCAGGCGTCCCAGGCGGGCGATCTGCTCCGGCAGCTTGCGGCCTTCAGCGTGAAGCAAGTCCGGCCGACCGATCCCGTGGACCTCGGCGACGCGGTGAGGCGATCCGAGCGCATCTTGCGGCAGCTCATGGGCCCGCACGTCGTGCTCAAGACGAAGCTGGGCCGAGCCGACGCGGTGGCCATCGGCCAGGACGACCTCGATCAGCTCCTGTCGGCGCTCGTCGTCGCCGGACGCGACCTGCTGCCGATTGGCGGCACGCTGACGATTGAAACCGCGCGCGCCGAAGTCGACGAGGCCGAGGCCGATCCGCGCGCCGGCCTGCGCCCGGGCGCGCACCTGCGCCTGTCGGTGACGGCGTCCGGCTACGGCGTGCAGCCGGCGCAGCGCACGGCCGCGCTCGACGCGATCACCAGCCGGATGGGCGGCCACCTTCGCGCCAACGGCGAACCCGGACGGACGGCGGAGTTCCGCGTCTACCTGCCGCGATTCCGCGGCTAACGCCTCACGGAAACTTAGAACTCAGAACTGAGAACTCAGAACTTCGGACTGAGGACCGAGGACCGAGGACCGAGGACTGACCTATACTCGCCGCTTGATGCGCCTCCTCGCCCCGCTTCTGGCCGCCGTGCTGACGGCGCCCGTCGCCGCCCAACAACAGACACCGCAGTTCCGGGTCGGCACGGACCTCGTCGCCATCGACTTCCTGGCCTACGGCAAGGACGGCCGGCCGATCGCGGACTTGAAGCCGTCCGACCTCGTCCTCAAGGTCGACGGCAAGACGCGGGAGATCAAGGCGCTGCAGTTCGTGAAGCTCGCCGCCACGGGCGGGAGCGCGTCCGCTGCCGGGCCGGCGCCGTTCGGCGCGAACGACGCCGACTCGCCCGGGCGAACCGTGATCATCGTCGTCGATCACGAACAGATTCGTCCGGGGGAAGGCAAGGCGGCATTTGACGCGGCGGGCCGGTTCCTCGATCGTTTGGCGCCCGCCGATCGTGTCGGCGTCGTGACGCTCCCCAACGGGAAGGTCGAGCAGGACCTCACGACGAATCATCCCCGCGTCCGGGCGGCGCTCTCCGCCATCACGGGCAAGGCCTTTCGCAGGAACGCGTTCTGGAACATCAGCCTGGACGAGGCCCTGACCGTCGAGCGCGAGCGGATCGATCCCGACAAGGCCCGAACGCAGGAACTCGTCAACCGCGAGTGCCGGTTCGCGCCGGACGACAGCTCGTGCCGCCAGCTGGTCGTGCAGGAGGCGCTGCTCATCGCGCGCGACACGGAGATCGCGACGCGCGCGTCGCTCGCCGCGCTGGCGGGCTTCTTCGGCGGCCTGGCCGATCTCGACGGCCCGAAGGCCGTCGTGCTCCTGTCCGGGTCCATCGTGCGATTCACGGCCACGCACCTCGACATGGAGGACGTCGCGCGGGCGGCCGCGGCGGCGCGCGTCCAGTTGTTCGTGATCCAGCCAAACGAACCGCGGCTCGACGCGACCGCCCGCAACGAACCGACGACCTCCACGGTGGATTCGGCGCGGAGGCTCGAGGGACTGGAGGACCTGGCCGGCGCGACCGGGGGCGAACTCCTGCGCCTGTCGGGCCTGGGCGACACGGCGTTCCGGCGCATCGCCGACCTGATTTCGGCGCACTACCTCCTCGGCTTCGAACCCAGGACGGGCGAGCAGAACGGCAAGCCACACACGATGGAGATCACAACGAAGCGGCCCGGCGTCACGTTGCGCGTCCGGCCGGCGTTCGTCGTGGACGATCCGCTTCGCGCGCCGCCGCCGGCGCTCGTGCCGGAGACCCTGCTGCGCACGTTCGCGACGCATCGCGACCTGCCCTTACGCGCCCTGGCGTACGCGTTCCGCGACTCCGATCCCCGGTACGTCCGGATTGTCGTGGCGGTGGAATTGCCGGAGCCGGCCGCGACGCTCACCGCCGCGGCGTTCGCGCTGGTCGACGCCACCGGCCAGAAAGCGGCTGAGTGGCGCGAAGAAGGCGTCGACGTGATTCGGCGGCCGCTCGTCACGGCGGCGGCCGTCCCACCCGGCGAGTACCGGCTGCGCGTGGCCGCCGCGGACACGACGGGACGCCGCGGCACGGTGGACTACGAATTCCAGGCCGGCTTGACGGACGCCGGCGCGATGAAGCTCGGCGCCCTGATGCTGGGCTACCCGGACGCCGGGGCATTTCGTCCGCGCCTGCAGTTCGATGCCGCGGCGGCCGAGGCCACGGCCTATGTCGAGTTCTACGTGACGACCGAGCCGGGCACAACCCTCTCCGCGTCGTTCGAGGTCGCGTCTGGACCTGGCGGCGCGGCGTCAACGCCGATCGACGCGAAGATTCTTTCGTCCGCGGATCCCGATCGACGGGTCGCGACCGCCGTCCTTCCCATCGGTCGACTGGCGCCGGGCGACTACGTCGTGCGCGCGGCCTTCACCATGAACGGCAAAGCGGTGGGAGTCGTCTCTCGGACGCTGCGAAAGCGCTGAGGTCCCGTGCTACATTCAAAGGTCGCCGTGTGGTGGGTGTAGCTCAACGGCAGAGCACCGGACTGTGGCTCCGGACGTTGCGGGTTCGATTCCCGTCATCCACCCCAAATTAGCCTCCCTCAAACCAAAACGGCATGCGGCTTGCGTGATCTATTCCAGCCGCCCCGAAAAGTGCATTCTGGGCGACCGAACTGCACGTGTCCTTACAGTTTTGGGACGGAGGAAGGCATGGATCCCCGGACGATCAAGATGCTCGACGAGCGCCGGCAGGCGCCGCCTGAGGTCACGCTGTCGCCGGCGGAACTCCGAGCGAAGCAGCAGGCCAAGGTCCAGGCCTGGCTGGCCGCGAACCGCACGCTCCTGGCGGTAGGCGGCTCGGTCCTGGTGGTCGCCGTCTGGGTCGGCTACTACGCGCTCGTGACGCTCCCGGCCCAAGAGCGACAGGAGGTTGGACAGCAGCAGCAGGTTCAGGAGCAGCAGGCTGAAGCGCAGAACCTCGGGTTGCAGACGTGCCTGGCGGAAGCCGACGCCACCCACGCCGTCGACCTCGAGAAGGCCTGCAAGGCCAAGAAACAGGGGGCTGACTGCGCGCTGTCTTCCGCCACCACGGACAACATCGATCGCCGTCGGCTGGACACGCGGATCGACTGCATCAAGACGTTCATGCCGAAGTAAGGAGCGGGCCGACGCCGCGTATAATTTGGCCGTGCAGCCGCCGGAGTCGCTGAAGGCCCTCGCCGACCCCATCTACGAGGCGTTCTACGGCCTCAAAGAACAGCCGTTCGCGATCTCGACCGATCCGAAGTTCCTGTTTTTCAGCGCGCCGCATCGACGCGCGTACGAGGAGCTGCTGAACGGCCTGCTCCGCGACGAAAGCCTGCTCCTGTTGACGGGCGAAACCGGCAGCGGCAAAACGACACTCTGCCGGGCGGTGATTGGCGCGCTCGACCGCCAGGTCTCGTGCATCCTCCACCAGCCCTACATGACCGGCCCCGAGATGCTGCGCCTCATTGTGCGGGACTTCGGCCTGGTCACGCGCGAAGAGTTGCGCCGAGGCGTGCTCGCCGGCGCCGACGTCGCCCAGCTGCTCGACGTCATCGAGTCGTTTCTGCGCACGCTGGTCGCCATTAATTCGCGGGCCATCGTCGTGCTCGACGAGGCGCAGAGCCTCTCGCCCGTCCTGCTCGACGAGATCCGCATGCTGACGGCCATCGAGGAGGACGGCAAGCGGCTCGTGCAGATCGTGCTCTGCGGCCAGCCGATGCTGTTGAACACGCTCAAGACGGAGCCGATGTACGCCCTGAACGAGCGCATCACCCGCCGCGTCGTGCTCACCCCGCTTTCGAAGGACGAGGTGGCGGCGTATATCGACCACCGGCTCGCGATTGCCGGCGGCGGGAACACGATCACCTTCCAGCCGGACGCGATCAAGCTCATTGCGGAGCTCTCGCGCGGCCTGCCGCGGCGGGTCAACCTGATCTGCGATCGCGTCCTGCAGGAGGGGCGCATCGATGGCGCGATGGCGATCGGCGCCGCGCTCGTGAAGCGCGCGGCCCGGGCGCTGGCCGGCGCGCCGCCCGCGCCGGACAGCATCGCCGAGTCCGCGGTGCAGGAGACGGTCGAGGACACGTCCTGGCTCGGGCTCGCGCGGGGACGCATGAAGCGGATCGCCATCGCGCCATCGATGCGCCCCTCCTGCAGGACGCGATCGCAGATCAGGTTGACCCGCCGCGGCAGGCCGCGCGAGA
>JANOGJ010000345.1:0-3497 GCA_031405995.1 Acidobacteriota bacterium | reverse complement strand
GACCCTCGCCTAGTCAGCCAACGTCTCGAGCGCGTGACGATCAATGATCACGAACCCATCCTTCTCCGTGCGAAGGACCTCGTCTTTGCCCCATCGGCTCATCACGCGAATGCAGGTCTCGATGGTCGTGCCGGTCAGATCCGCCAGCTCCTGCCGCGAGAGCGGCATCGAGACGAACGTGCCACCCCGCTCGGGCCGGCCGAGTTGGTCGGCGAGCTTGAGAAACAGGCGGGCGAACCGGGTCTCGACGCGGGCGCCGGTCAGCTGAGACAGCCGATCGGTCAGCTCGACCAGCCGCGACGTCAGGCTGCTCAGCAAGCCGCGCACAAGCGACGGCGACTCCTGAAGCAGGGTGAACAGCGACTGGCGCGGCAGCATCAGGCACGTCGTCGGCTCGAGCGCGGCCGCCGAGGCGGGATACGGCCGGCCTTCGTAGACGGCGACCGCGCCGAGCGCTTCGCCCGGGCCGAAAATGTGCAGGATGAGATCCTTGCCCGAGGGGCTGTGCTTGAAGACCTTGGCGCGGCCGCTGAGGATCAGGAAGAAATCTGACGGATCGCCTTCATGGAAGACGAGGTCGCCGCGCTCGTAGGCGCGCACTCTCGACAGCTCGACGATGCGCTGGCGATCCTGGGGACTGACGCGCCGGAAGACCGGGAGGCGCGCGAGCGCCTCGGGCGTGAGGGGTTCCACGCGCTCATCATAGCCAACCGCGCAGCGGCCTTGGCGAGGGCCTGCTCGACTTCCAGCGCCTTGGGGAACAAGACGTGATTCTCGAGGTGGACGTGGCGGTGGAGATCGTGCTCGAAGCGAGTGAGCTCGGCATAGCACGACCGGTAGGTGGCGCAGCCGTCCGGCGGGACGTCGTAGCCGTGCGTGACCTCACGCAGACGCGCGAGGAGCTCGCCGGCCTGCTGGTGGTCGTCCTCCATGACGCGGACCGGGTGCAGGATGGTCGCGAAGGGACCGGCGGGCAGCTGTCCGCCGACCCGCTGCTCGCGCGCCAGTTCGTCGATCGCGGGGAACAGCAGCGTTTCTTCCTTGGCCATGTGCGACGTCATGTCGGCCGCCAGCGTCGCGAACAGCCTGCGGACTTCGCTGAGTTCGGCGTGTCGGTCGCCGTGGCGCTCGACGAGCCGATCGAGCCACCGCGAGACGACGGGGATGGTGTCCCGCACGTAGCGGTGGTGCGTGTCGATGATGTACCGGGTCAGGCGGTCCAGATCAGCCAGGTCGGGCGGCAGCCGGTCGTGGTCGGTCGGGGCACCGAGTGCCGCCAAGTCGCCCGCGACCGCGTCCGCGGCGACGCCGCGTTCGAGGCACGCCTCGTCCAGGGTCCGTTTACCGGCGCAGCAAAAATCCAGGCCGTGTGTTTCGAGCACGGCGGCCGCGCGCGCGTCATCCTGCACGATGTCCGCGAGCCGTCGTTCGGAGAAGGAGAGCAAGGTCTGAGTCATGTCCCCCAGCCTAACTGGGGGGACGCGCTCCGCCTATGACGGGGATCATAAGTCGAGGATCCGGGTGGGTCCGCTAGCGCGGACGGGGCACGTACAGCACGAACCCGCCGCTCTCGCCGATTTGCTCGAGGTTGAAGAGGTCGATCGCAAACGCGCGAAGGTTGGCGGGCGCGCGCGGGTCCATCACCACGTAGCCGACGTCGGCGCTGCGCATGAAGCGCGGCGCGAACCGCCTCGCGCGGGCCAGCTGGGCGTCGGTGAGCGGCAGGCCTTCGCTGAGCCGCATCAGGGAATTGAGGACGGGCTGCCGCCGATGGAACTCCTTGTTGCGCTCCGACACGCGCGAGAGGTACCCGCCGATCAGCCGCTTGCCGTGCAGCGTCTGGTAGTACTGCGACGACGCGTTGAAATTCCCAAGGGACGACAGGCCGTCGCGGACACCGAACGGCAGGTTGAGGACCCGCACGGGCCGCGGATCGGCGGCGATCGTCTGGAACACCGAGGGGATCTCCGCGGAATAGAGCGTGCGCGGCACCGGCACCAACTCGAAGGCGAGCGCCAGTCCGACGGCGGCGAGCAGGATCGGCCGGCGCCGTCGATGCCGTTCCGCCAGCGCCGAGAGGGCCGAGGCGAACAGGACGGCCAGGCCGAGCATGGCCAGGATGGCGAACCGCGAGGGCATCCGCGCCTCGCCGATGACCGGCACGTAGCGCAGGAGCGCCCATGGCGTCGGAATGTAGGTGTTCAGGCCGGCGATCTGGATGAAGGGGCCAAGCGCCATGAGGCCGAAGCCCACGGTCAGGGCCGCCCAGAATTTGTCGGGCCGGTGGCCGGCGCGCCAAGCCCAGATGACGACGAGAATCGCGACGAAGGACAGCGAGGCGACCTGGTCGTGCAGGCCGCCCGGGCGCGTGGCCAGCCAGTCGGAGAAGGCCGACGGCATCAGCGGATGGTTCGGGTTGGGCAGGGCCACGCCCAGCAGGTCGGCGCCCTGCGAGCTCGATCGCCAGAGCACCGGTGCGCGCACCAGCCGTCCTTCTGCGACGCGCATGCCGATCGCGTAGATGACGGGCGAGAGGAGCACGGTGGCCGCGACGACGGCGAGCGCGGTCACACTCATGAGCGACTTCGGCGACGGCAGCGCGCGCAGCCCCACGCGCAGGCGCATGGTGATGACCAGCCGTGCCAGCACAAGCACCGTCAGCAACAGCACCGGCGTGTACAGCGTCCGCATCGAGACGAAGAGCGGGCCCAGCCGGAGCGAGCCGCGGCCGACGACTTGCACGACGACGATCACGCAGAGGAGGGCGACGATGCCAGCATCGAGCAGCCGCCGCCATTGACGCCCGTCCGGCGCTCGCAGGCGGTCGCTCGCGGCCACGAACAGGCGGCTCCCCGCGTAGCAGGCGGCGAGCAGGAGGCAATACACGCCGTAGTAGACGTCGCAGTAGGCGGCCCAGGCCAGCGTCACGCCGAGGCCGACCGCATCCCAGCGCCGGCGCGATTCCCAGGTCCGCATGAGCCACCACAGGAAGATCGGCAACGGCGCGGCTGCCACCAGGCTGAAGTGGGCGCTGCCGCGTGTGACGAGGAACGGCGAGCAGGCAAACAGCGCGCCCGCGATCCAGGATTCGAGCGGGCGTCCCGTCACGCGCCGCGCCAGCAGGAACAGGCCGAATCCGGCGAGCGCGACGTTGATCAGGTACACGACATTGAACGACGCCACGAGGCCGAGCCAGCCCTGGAGCGGCAACCCGACGAGATTGGCGAACGTCGTGTAGTTGTGAAGGCTGAGGTCGGCGCCGTCGTTGAGCGAGAAGATGGTCGAGGTGCGAAGCGGGGAGGTGCCTTCGAGCACTTGATGCCGGAACACCCACATGTTCCAGACGTACACGCCGGTGTCGCCCGACGGCGCACCGGTCAAGTGCGTCGACATGCGCGACGGCAGCGGCCAAGCTTGCGCCGCAGCCAAGACGACAAACGCGGACAGGGCGCATGCGCCCAGCCGCCAAGAGGAACGCATAGGCAGGTGCTGGCGGG
>JANOGJ010000340.1:0-1523 GCA_031405995.1 Acidobacteriota bacterium | reverse complement strand
CGTGCCGACGGGGACGATCGATCTGGACGTCGTGATCGCCGCCGCGCGCGACATGCTTCGGCGCGGGGCGTCCGTGCGGAAAGTACCCAAGGTCCACGATGACGAAGGCCCAGAAGCGGTGCTTCATCGAGAACGCCTTCGCGCTGGGCGCGCCGGTCTCGAGGCAGCGTTCGAGGCCCTTCGCCGTGCCGGCGTACGCGCGTTGCAGATGCTCCACGATTTCCGCGATGGACCATCGTCCCTCGACGCGGATCCTGGCGCGATCGTTGGAGAGTCCAGCGGTGGAGGTGGTGAGCGTCTCGATACAGCGCGCGAGGTTCTCGTTCATAGGGAGGCTCCGCGCTAGAATACCTGAACGGGCCGCTAGCTCAGTGGTAGAGCACCTGCCTTTTAAGCAGAGGGTCGATGGTTCGATCCCATCGCGGCCCACTTAGTAACTGTAGTCGTACGGCTTGCGCATCTCCCGCGCGACGTGGGTATTGGCCTCCGCGGCGCCCTCGCCAACGAACGTCTCGGACGCTGCGTCCCAGTTCAGCGTTCGCCCCATCCGGAGCGCGATCACGATCAAATGTCCGACGACGGCGGACTGATGTCCGTCTTCGACGGGGCTGATGGGGTCTTGGCGCGTGCGGACGGCCTCGAAGAAGTTGGCCATGTGGTCGTCGCTGACCGGAAGGCGAACCGCGGGGGTCTCCATCGGCGTGTCGATCATGGCGGGGTCGCTGGCTTCGATAGTGGTGCGGGTCACCCAGATCCATCCGTCCGTGCCTTCGAGTCTGACGCCGTTGCGCTGGCCGTCGGGGTTGATCACGCCGCCGCCCCAGGTGTCATCGCGCGTGGTCTTGACCACTTGCGTGACGCCGTTGCGCCAGGAGAGCGTCGCCTCGAATTCGGGCGGCGTGGTGTACCCGCCCGGGATGGGATCGACGAGCGCGCGCGCGTGAATCTCCGTGGGGCCGTCCTGTCCAATCGCCCATCGGGCAATGTCGTTGTGATGCGCGCCCCAGTCGGTGACCGGCCCTCCTGAGTAGTCGAACCACCACCGGAAAGTCACGTGGCACCGCTCCTTCAAGTAGTCCACGCGCCGCGCCGGCCCCAGCCAGAAGTCCCAATGAAACCCCACCGGCACCGGCGCGGGAGTGAACGGCCCGCCGCGAAGGCCCGCCGGCACGAACACGGTGACTTGCGTGAGCCTCCCGATGCGGCCGTTCCGCGCGAGCTCGCACGCCATGCGGAAGAGCTTGTGACTGCGCTGCTGCGTGCCCGTCTGCAGCACGACGCGATGCCGGCGGACGGCGGCGACCATCCGCTTGCCCTCGTCGATGGTCAGCGTCAGCGGCTTTTCGCTGTAGATGTCCTTGCCTGCGGCGGCGGACGCGAGATTGATCAGGGTGTGCCAGTGATCCGGCGTCGCCTGCACGACGATGCTGACATCCTTCCGCTCAAGCGCCCGGCGGAAGTCCGTGAACGGCGCCGGCGCCTTCCCGTTTTTTTTGAACTGCTTCACGGCCGCGGCCGCGCGG
>JANOGJ010000271.1:0-5016 GCA_031405995.1 Acidobacteriota bacterium | reverse complement strand
CGCGGCCTTCGCGGCCTCGCGCGGGAAGGGCATCCTGCTGCCCGTCGCCGAGACCGACACCGCCGCCGATCGCGCGTCGGTGTTCGTGGACCTCTACGGCGCGGCATTCGGGCTCACGGACCGGTCGCGCGTGCGCCTCGCCCGGCAGCCGAAACGTGACGCGCTCGGCCTCGAACACGTGCGCTTTCAGCAACTGCACGAGGGCGTGCCGGTCGCGGGCGGGGAGTTTCTCGTCCACCTGAAGGGGACGCGCGCGGTGGCCGCCAACGGCCGCGTCCTCGGGCAGATGCCGGAAGACATGACCGCGCGGGTGCAACCGGGCGGCGCCCTGCGCGTCGCCCGCCAGCTCGTGGCGCGCGATCGCGCCGCGATGGCTCCCGGAGCGCGATACAGCGCCCCGCGGCTCGAGGTCGTCAACCGCGCATTCCTGGAGAACCGGCCCGACGGCCTGGCGCGGCTGGCGTGGTTTGTCGAAGCGACGGGTCCGGCTCTGCGCGAGTTCATCTGGATCGACGCGGGCACCGGCGGCCTGCTATTGCATTTCAGCCAGCTCGACACGCTCAAGGACCGGCAGATCTACAACGCGTTCAACACGAGTGTCGTACCCGGCACGCTCGCAAGAACCGAGGGCCAGCCGCCGACCGGCAACGCCGACGTGGACAGCGCCTACAACCTGGCCGGGGTGACCTACGACTACTTCGTGAACACGTTCGCCCGCGACAGCTTCAACGGCACCGGCGGCGCGCTCGTCGCGACGGTCAATTTCGACGACGGCGTGTCGTGTCCGAACGCCTTCTGGAACGGCGTTCAGATGGTGTACTGCAGCGGCTTTGCATCGGCCGACGATGTCGTGGCGCACGAGCTGACGCACGGGGTGATCCAATACGAGGCGAACCTTTTCTCGTACGTACAGTCCGGCGCGCTGAACGAGTCCTATGCAGACATCTTCGGCGAGACGGTGGACGTGGTGCAGAACGTGACCGGCGGCGACACGCCGGGTGTCCGCTGGTTGATCGGCGAAGATCTGCCGATCGTCGGCGCCCTCCGCAACATGATGGACCCGACCGCCTTCGGCGACCCGGGCAAGATGAGCGACACGGCGCACTTCTGGTGCGACACCAACCAGGATGGGGGCGGTGTGCATACGAACAGCGGCGTGCCCAACCACGCGTACGCGCTGATGGTGGATGGCGGCACGTACAACGGGTACGCCATCACCGGAATCGGTGCCGCGAGGGCCGCTCGCATTCAGTACCGCGCGCTCACCACGTATCTTACGAGCTCATCCGGGCTCCTCGACAACTTCAACGCGGTCAATCAGGCCTGCAACGATCTCGTGGGCAACACTGGCATCACGCTCTCCGACTGTTCGCAGGTACAGAACGCGATGCTCGCGGTCGAGATGAACGCGCAGTGGGGTTGCGCGGTGCCCGGTCCGCCCCGGACGCCGTCCGTCTGTCCGGCGGGCGGGAGCCCGGCGTACCTGTTGCAGGAGGGCTTTGAAACGGGAGCGACGGGCTGGACGATGCCTTCGACGTCGGCGACGGTGTGGGGCACGCAGAGCTACTACGTGGCTGACGGCAACCTGAGCGCCGTCGGGCCGGATCCTGACAGCGTCTCCGACCACAGCCTGCAATCGCCCGGTCCGGGCCTCCTGCTGCCGGCCGGCGCGCGGATGATGTTCGACCACGCCTTTTCGTTCGACGCCGGATTCGACGGCGGCGTCGTCGAGTACTCGACGGATAACGGCGCGAGCTGGATCGACGCGGGCGCGCTGATGGACGCGGGCTTGCTCTACGACAACGCGATCATCGACGGATCCGGCAACCCGCTGGCCAATCGTCCGGCGTTTACCCAGTTCGGATCGTTCGGTTTCCAGAAGACGCGCCTGGACCTGGCGAGCCTCGACGGCCAGACGGTGCGCGTCCGGTTCCGCGTGGGGACCGATTCCATCATCGGCGGGATCGGCTGGTTCGTGGACAACGTACACGTGTACACGTGCACCCTGGCGGCGGGAGCGCCGGTCATCACTGTGCCGCCGGTTCCTCAGGCAGCTCTCGCCGGCGGATCGGTGACGTTCACCGTGACGGCGGCGGGCAATCCCACGTTGCGCTACCGGTGGCTGAAGAACGGCGTGCCGATTGCCGGCGCCACGTCAAACGAACTCACGGTGACGAACGTCCAGCGCGTGGACTACGGCTACTACAGCGTGATCGTCAGCAACGACGCAGGCACGGCGGTCTCGGACGGCGCACTGCTCTCGGTCGCTTTCACGGGCCCGCCGATCATCACGCACCAGCCGTTGAGCAGGACGGCGACGACCGGCCAGACGGTGCAGTTCGCGGTGGACGCCCAGGGCAGCGTCCCGCTCGCGTACCTATGGGAAGTGTCGACGAATGGCGGCGGCGTATGGGTGCCGCTGGCGAACAACGCGACCTACAGCGGGGTGACCACGAAGACGCTGTCGGTCCTCGCCAGCACCGATCTGAGCAATACCCTGTATAGGGTGACGATCACCGGGGGCGGCACCGCGACGAGCGACTCCGCGCTGTTGATCGTTCTGCCCGCAAACCTCATCGCGAACGGCAATTTCGGCAGCGGGATGACAGGCTGGTCGTACTTCGACAATCCCGCCGGCAGCGGCCAGCACAACTCGGCCGCCGGCGGCGTCTTCGATTGGAACCGGCCAGGCGGCTCGTCGACGCAATCGGTGATCTTTCAGACCACCGGCAGGTCGGTCTCGTCAGGCACGCCGCTCGGCGCGCAGTTCGATCTCGGCAACAGCGGCACGAGTCGCAAGCGGGTGAGCGTGCTCATGATCGACGCTGACTTCAGCGATATCGCGGTCTGCACGTTCTGGCTGGAGCCGGCCTCGCCGCTCCGCATCTACCGCATGCGCGCGCACACGACCAAGGCGTGGGCAAACGCGGCGATCTATTTCTATGCGGCGACGACCGGCGACGCCGCGACGACAGCCGGGTACCACCGCCTCGACAACGTGTCGATGAACTACGACCCCGCCGCCTCGAACCTCCGGACGGAGTGTGTGGACCCGACGTCTCCAGTCCCGCCGGGCGGCCCAGTCGGCCCCGACCTCCTCATCAACGGCAACTTCAGCAGTCCGCTTGAACTGCCGTGGGGCACGTTCGGCCAGATCAACGGCGCGGTGCACAACGGTGTTTTCGAGTTCCTCAAACTCGCCGGCACGCCTTCGGGCGTCCTTCTCCAGCCGACCACACTGGGGATGGCGACGAACCAGTTCCTGACGGCCCAGTTGGACCTTGGCAACTCGAGCCCAGTTCGAAAGCGGGTCACGGCCATCGTCCACGACAGCGATTTCAGCGATCTGGCGGCGTGTACGTTCTGGCTGCCGCCGGGGCTGCCGCTGTCCACGTATCAGGTGCGATTGCGCGCGACGAAGGTGTGGACGAACGCGACATTGTCGATCTACCCGGCCACCACGGGCCTGGATCAGTGGATTCGGCTCGACAACGTCACCCTGAGACGCACGCCAGCGCTGGACATCAACGGGACGGAGTGCTTCGAACCCGCCGAGGTTCTCGTTCCGTCGTCGGTCAGCGGCCCTGAAGAGGTCCGTGGACCGGCGCCGTCGGGCGGCGAGCGCGGCGCCAGCATCCTGCGCCCGCGCCCGCTCATCGAGCTCGACGACGCGTCAGGCGCGATCCTCGCCTTCTCGTCATTAATCACAGGCGGCGCCGGCATCGCCGAGGTGCAGGTGAGTCTGGACGGACTGACGTGGTGGACGCTCGCACATGTGCCGCCCGACGAAGTCTGGACCGACGTGGCCGTGGACCTCAGTGCATTCGCCGGCCGGCGCGTATGGGTGCAGTTCGCGTTCACGCCGCTGCCGGGCGAAACGGCCGCATGGGTCGTGACGGACGTGCGCGTGATCCGGCGGGACTGAAGACGCCGCCGCAGCCGCCCCGATCACTTCCGCGCGCGAATCGTCACCTTGTAGTTGTTCTCGCCGTTCAGGTTGATGAGCGCCACGAACGCGCGTCCCTCGCGCGTGCGGCCGACCGTCGCCGACTGCGACACCGCGGAGACCTCGTACCCGGCTGGGAGGACGACCGTGTTGCGAAGGCCGTGCAGCAACCGGTCGAACACGAGTTCGCCGTTCACGAACTTGTAGCCGTCGCTGCCGACGCCGGTCACCTTCAAGTGCGCGCTCTGCTTGTCGTTCGTGATCGGCACACCCAGCGTCACCGCCATGCCCTTGCCGCTCTTGACCGGTGTCAGGTACTTCGCGGTGTCGAGGTCGAGCACTTTGAGGTCCGCCAATGCGAGGTAGCCCAGCACGTCGAGCGTGGCCGTCGCGCCCTTGCGCGGGTCGCTGTAGATTTGCTCGACGTTGAACTTGCCGGCTTCCGGCGCGCCCAGGTCGTACAGAGTCTTGATGTCGTCGAAGAAGACGTCCTTGTACGGGCTCGGCGCGAACGCGGCCGTCGTCTTCTTCGCGTGAATCGTGAGGTTGTTGGCCTGGCCGCTCGGACTGGCGAACGCCAGCTTCAAACGGCCATCGGGCAGCGTCGACATCTGCGCCGCGATGTTCGATGACACGAAGGCGTACCCCTTCGGCAGCACCACGCCGAGCCGGTACCCGCTCAGGCTGCGCACCCAGACGATGTTGTCGCCGTTGACCTGATAGGTGCGCGCGTCCGTGTAGGTCTTGTAGATGCGGACGCGGCCGACGCCGCCTTCGGGCACTGGGAAGGGGAGCGTGGCGCGAATCGCGTACTGGCCGTTGGAGAGATCGTACGTGAACTTGACGGGCTGGCCCGTGCGCGGATCGAACACGGAGATGTTGGTGCCCATGCTGCCCGCGCGCGTGGCGTTGGTGATTTCAGTGGCGCCGGCGCGGGCGCTTTCGAGCAGGTACGTAATCGCGAACGCCTCAGAGCCCGGCTCGAGAATCTCGTACTGCGTGTAAGCCGGCTGGGAGAACAGGGTGCTCGTTGGGCCCGCCGGCATGAGCGAGCCGTCGTCGTTCATGCG
>JANOGJ010000256.1:0-2472 GCA_031405995.1 Acidobacteriota bacterium | reverse complement strand
CGAACGAGGCGTTCTACGTCGACACGCCGCGCCAGATGGTCCAGTCAGGCGACTATGTCACCCCGACGTTCAATGGACAGGATCGACTGAACAAGCCCGTCCTGAGCTACTGGATCGTCGCCGGCTTTTACCACGTGCTCGGCGTGTCGGTGACGACCGAGCGCGTCGCCATCGCGCTCGGCGCTCTCGGGATCATCTTCGCGGCGTTCCTGATCGGCCGCGCCGTCCGTTCGCCCGCCACCGGCGTCATCGCCGGGCTCCTCCTCGCGTCCGCGCCGCGCCTCGTGCATTTCGCGCGGCGCAACATGATCGACATCTATCTCACGCTGTTCATGGCCCTCGCGCTCGCCGCGTTGGTGCTCGCGCTGCGCCAGCCCGAGCGGCGGCGACGCTACCTGCTGCTGATGTACGCCGCGATTGGCCTCGGCGTGCTGACGAAGGGGCCCGTCGCGCTCGTGCTGCCGGCGGCCGTCCTCTTCGCCTGGCTGTTCGTCGAGCGTCGGCTCGCCGACCTCCGGGACATGATGCTCGTGCCCGGCGCCCTCATCGTGCTCGCGATCGTCGTCCCCTGGTACGTCGCCATACACGCGCGGCACGGCTGGGATCCGATCTGGGCGTTCTTCGTCGGCGAGAACATCGGACGCTACACCAGCGTGATGACGACCTATCGGAGCTTCGGGTTCTTTGCCGGCGTGCTCTTCGGCGACATCCTGCTGCCCTGGGCACCGCTGCTGCTCGTGCCCATCTGGGCCGGCTGGTCGCAGATTGTGGGCGCGCGGCGGGGCCGCGCGGACGAACGAGCGACGGACGCCTCCATTCGGCGGCTGCTGTGGCTGTGGATCGTCGTCATCGTCGGCGCCTTCTCGTGTTCCGCGAGCAAGGAGGACCTGTACATCCTGCCGGTCGCGCCCGCGGCCGCCGCGCTCATCGCGGATGCGCTCGTGGGTAGCGGGTTCGGGCGTCATCATCGGGGCGTCCGGACGATTCTCGCGTTGGTGTCGGTGCTGGTGGCCGCGTTGGGCGGCATGGTGCTGTGGATTCTCGGGTCCGGCTACTACCGGATCGCGGACGCGCCGTTGGTCGCAGCCGTCCTGATCCTCGGCGGGCTCGGAGGATTAGCGCTCGGGTTCGCCGGCCGGCCGGCCGCCGCGTTCAGGACGATCGCGACCGCGTTCGTCGCCTTCAATTTCCTCTTCGTCCTCCGGGTGCTGCCGGGTCTCGAGCCGCTGAAGCCGGTGCCGCGGGTCGCCGAGACGCTGGCGTCGCGCGCGTCGCCCGGCGCGCCCGTGGCGTTCCACAATCTCGTGCTGCCCAGCCTGGTCTACTACCTCGGGCGTCCGGTCGTCGAGTTGCCCGGCGATGAGGAGGCGGTGCGCTTCGTGACCGAGCACCCGCAGGCGTGGGTCGTCACCGGCGAAAGCGAGTGGAACCGGCTTCGCGAGCGGGTGCCGGGCCTGTGCGTCGCCGTTCGACACCCTCGATTCGACGCCCGCCTGCCCGACATCCTGCGCCGCGCCCCGCCGCCCGATGTCTTGCTCGTGACGCAGTGCCAGTAAAGGGGTCGTACCTCGATCTGTGGAAAACTCACGGGACCCGATCGTGAGCGACGTCCCATGAGTTTCCACAGATCGAGGTACGACCCCTTAATACCGCGGTAACCACGGGCCCAGCGCGAGGCGGAGCAGGACGAGGACCAGCCAGGCGAGCGCCGGCGCGGCCGGAACCGTTCGATCGATCCAGGCGACAGCGTGTTTCACCCGCGACCAGCTTTGATACGCGACGACCGCGCCCACCGTGCCGACGGCGAACGTCGCGGAAAACGCGTAGCGCTCGGCAAACCGGCTTGACGGGCTGAGCACGACGAGCGACAGCGCCGCGAACCCCAGGCCGAACAGCAGCCCGCGCCGCGCCGAGTCCGGCGTGCGGCGCCACCACGCGCCAAGCGCGCCGCCTCGCTGCGCGGCCGCCACGACGAGCGCCACGCTCCACGGCGCCGGATGCCAAAGCAAACGGCTGAGATAGAAGACCACGTGACTGGCGAGCGTCGTCGCGCCGTCGAGCGGCGTCGCGAGCGTCAAGGGACCGAGCTGACGGCCCCAGTACCCGGCCCAGAACGTCTCGCCCGTCACGCGCACGTAGAGCGCGTCGTACGCGATCGCGGCCAGGACCATCGCGGCGACGCCCAGGACGACGGCGCCGATCGGGCGGGCCGCAGGTCCGCTCGACCGCGTCGGGTTGAGCGCAATCCACAGCGCCGCCGCCGCGAGAATCAGGACGACGAACGCGCCCTTGATCAGCAGCGCCGCCACCAGGCCGGCCACAACCACGGCGCTCCAGGCCCACGCGCGGCGCACGCCGTCGAGCCCGATGATGACCGCGAGCAGGCAGACGAGCATCGGGTATTCATGATTCGCGCGAATCCGGAACACGAACGCGACCGGCATCACCAGAAGCAGCAGGAGCGCCGCGCGC
>JANOGJ010000221.1:0-3169 GCA_031405995.1 Acidobacteriota bacterium | reverse complement strand
CCTCGATCTGTGGAAAACTCGGGGGACATCGCCGACAGAAGCGTCCCCTGAGTTTTCCACAGATCGAGGTACGACCCCGTTCGGCTCAAACAACTGGGTGGTGAGCGGCGCGATGTCGGCGACGGGCAAACCCGTCGTCGTGAACGATCCGCATCGCACCGTGACGAACCCGTCGCTGCGCTATGTGGTGCACCTGTCCGCGCCGGGCTGGGACGTGATTGGCGCGGGGGAGCCGCCATTCGTCGGCGTCGCGATCGGCCACAACGACCGGCTGGCGTGGGGCCTGACCATCGTCGGCACCGATCAGGAGGACGCGTACGTCGAGGAGGTCAACCCCGCGCATCCGAACGAAGTGAAGTGGCGGGGCGTGTGGGAGCCGCTGAAGATCGTTCGCGAAGAAATCCGAGTGAAAGATGAGGCCGCGCAGACGGTCGAGCTGAAGTTCAGCCGGCACGGGCCGATCTTCCACGAGGACCGCGCGCGGAATCGCGCATATGCGCTGCGGTCCGCGCTGCTCGAGCCGGGCACCGCGCCGTACCTCGGCGGCCTCCGCCTCGCGCAGGCGCGCGACTGCCGCCAGTTTCTCGACGCCGCGATGTACTGGAAGGCGCCGAGCGAGAACCTGATCTGCGGCGACGTCGACGGCAATATCTCCTGGCAGGCGTCGGCGCTGACGCCGAATCGGCGCGGCGCTGGCGGCTCGGCGAAAAGTTGGACCGGACGACTGCCGGTGCCGGGCACGGGCGAGTACGAGTGGGACGGCTTCAGGACCGACTTGCCGCGCGAGCTGAATCCGGCGCGAGGGTTCATCGCGACCGCCAATCACAACATTCATCCGAAGGGCTTCACGACGCCCGTCATGTTCAAGTCGGCGACGAACGTCGAGTTCGAGCGCATCACGCGGCTCTTGCAATTGATTCAACCGGGCCGCAAGTACACGCTCGAGGATCACCGGCGCATGCAGCTCGACGCGGTGTCCCTGCGCGCGCGGAGCGAGGCGCTTCTGTTCCGCGGCTGGACGTCGGAGGTTCCGGACGTGGAACGCGCGCGGGCGCTGCTCGCCGCCTGGGACGGCACGCTCGCGAAGGACAGCGCGGCGGCGGCGATTCACGCCGAATGGCGCACCGCGTCGTCGGTCGACGAACGCGATGCGTCACGCCTCGTGGCCGCGCGACAGGCTCAACACGAGGCGAGCCTGAAAACCGCGATCGGCGTACTGACGACAACCCTGGGCGCCGAGTGGTCGTCGTGGCGTTGGGGCCGGATGCATACGCGGGCGTTTCCGCATCCGTTCATCGCGCCGTTCAACCTGCCGACCGTCGAACGTCCTGGCGGCGCAGGGTCGGTCGCCGCCGACGGCGCGAGCTACCGCGAGATTCTGGATGTCGTCGACTGGGATCGGTCGATCATCACGAACGTGCCGGGCCAGTCGGCGCAGCCCGGCAGCCGGTTTTACGACAATCTGCTCACGCTCTGGGCGGAGGATACCTACTTCCCGCTGGTGTACTCTCGGGCCAGAATTGAGCGAGAATCGGCGGCGAGACTGACATTGCGGAAGAATTGAGGACACCATGAAGAGGGACCGTCGTCTCCCTCACGTTCTCTCCCTGTTCCTGTCGTCGATCATCGTCGCCGTCACGCTGTCGATGGACCTGCTCGGTGCGCAGGCGCCCGCGCCCGTCGATCCCAAGTTCACCGACGCGCTGCAGAAGGGCGAGGCCGCCCTGAAGATCCGGAAGTGGGAGGACGCGCTCGGCGCGTTCAAGCAGGCCAACACCATCCTCGACAAGAAGTCGGCGGCGGCGCTCTACGGCGTCGCGCGCGCGTATCACGGGCTCGGCGCGTTCAAGAACGAGGCCGAGGCCTGCGTCGAAGCGCTGAAGTACGTCGGCAACGACAGGCGGTTCGAAGCGATGCTGCACAACCAGCGCGGGATGGCGCTCTTTTCGCAGGCCGAGAAGAACACCGACAAAGCGATCAAGGACGCGGAGGCCGAGTTCCGCCTCGCGATCGCGCTGCCGCAGGCGCCGCCCATCGCGCACTACAACCTCGGCCTCTCGCTGCTCAAGCAAAGCCGCGACGAGGAGGGCGCGACGGCGCTGAAGGCCTACACCGCGTTCGGCCTGAAGACTCCGGAAGCCGATTTGGCGGTCCGCATGATCGAGAACCCGCGACGCGGCCGCGAGAACTTCGCGCCCGACTTCAGCCTGACGTCGATGCAGGGCGAGTTCTACAGCTCGAAGGAACTCGAGGGGAAAGTGGTGTTCCTCGACTTCTGGGGCCAGTGGTGCGGGCCGTGCCGCGACCTCACGCTCGACCTCGTCAAGCTCAACAAGAAGTACCGGGACAACCCGAAGTTCGTGATGATCGGCATCGCGTTGGAGCAGCCGGCCGACGTGCAGAAGTGGAAGGATTACATAGCCGCGTTCAAGATGGACTGGCCGCAGTTCCACGACGCGCAACGCCAGATCATCGCGGCGTTCCGCGTCAACTCGTACCCGACCAGCCTCGTCATCGGTCCCGACGGCATCGTGCTCCTGCGCGAATCGGGCGGCGGCATCGCCACCACGCGCGTGATTGAAGATGCGATCAAGAAGGGACTGAAGGCGTTGGAGCCGAAGTAATGCGTGAACGCGTGAACGGGTGAACGCGTGAACTGATGAAGGGCCTCGTCCTGCTCGCGGCGGTCGTCGTCGCGGTCCAGCAGCCGCAGACGCCGACCTTCCGCTCCGCCGTCGATCTCGTTAAAGTCCACGTCGTCGCGGTGGATGCCACCGGCAAGCACGTCTACGGCCTGAAGGCGGAGGATTTCCAGCTCTTCGATCGCGGCAGGTCGCGACCCATTGCGACGTTCCAGGAAATCGACGGCGAGGCGCCCGGCGCGAACATCGGTCCGGTTCTGCCGGCCACCGTGCACCGCGACGTCGCGACCAATCAACCCATTCGTAACGACCGGCTCGTCGTGGTCGTGGTGGACGACGTCCATATCTATCGCGGCAGGACGGACCAGGCGAAGGCGATCGCGCGCGACATCGTCAGCAGGCTCGGCGTCGATGGTTCCATGGCCGTGCTCTTCACGAGCGGCGAGCGAGGCACCGGAGTCACCGACAACCCGCCCAGGCTGCTGGCGGTGGTGGAGACGTTGAAGAGGCCAAGCCGGTCACCGCCC
>JANOGJ010000217.1:0-2038 GCA_031405995.1 Acidobacteriota bacterium | reverse complement strand
GTTCCGGGTTCACAGTTCAGGGTTCAGGGTTCTGGTTCACCGTTCCGGGTTCCCCTGGACCCGTGAACCTGTTGAACCGTGACCCTATGAACCCGGAACCTGCCTTGTCATGCCAAAATCCAGATCTCCATGCGTTGCTTTGTGCCTGTCATGTGTCTGCTTGCGGTCGGATGCGGCGGCGCGTTCGTGCCGCCCGCCGGACCGGGGGAGCCGGCGCCCGACGCGGCGACCGCCTGGGACGAGGCGACGCGCGCGTGCCGTGGCGCGCGAACCTATCGCGGCACGCTGCGTCTTGGCGTCGTCGGCGCCAACCTCGTCACATCGGTCTCGGCCGACGGCGACGTGTTTCTCGGCGCGGTGGTGGCCGGGCGGCCGCGCTTCACCCTGTGGGGTCCCCGCGGCGATCAGGCCACGCTCCTCCTGCACGACGACAACCGCGTGGTCCGTGCCCCGGCCGCCGAGATCGTCGACGCGCTCATCGGCGCCGCGATCGGTCCCGAGGAGTGGCTGGCGGTGTTGACGGGCTGCGTGACGCGGTCGCACGACATGACTGGCGCGGCACGGCTCGGGAGGCTCCTGCGCATCGACACGCGGGACGGTCCGGTGTACCTCACGCGTGTGGGCGCCGTCTGGCGTGTCCGCGGCGGGGAGGTCAACGGGTTGATCATTGACTACACGTGGCGGGAGCATGCGTTCCCCGGCGAGATCCGCGCCCGGTCGGCGCCCGACCAATCGCGCCGCGCGTCCATCGCCGTCGAGGCGTCCGACTTCAGCGTGAACGAGACGCTGCCGCCCGCCACGTTCACGCCCACGCGGGGCGCCGCGACGGCGGCGCCGATGACGCTGGACGAACTGCGCGAGGCCGGTCCGCTCCGCAAGCGGAACAAGTAATGCCGCGCACCCTCACGCTTCGGCCCTCGGCCAAGGTGAACTTGACGCTGCGCGTCGGGACGCGGCAGGCGTCCGGCTTCCATGACGTCCGGACCGTGCTCCAGTCCATCGCGCTCCACGACACGCTCACCGTCAGCGCGCGGCGCGGCCCGCTCGGACTGGTCGTCGGCGCGCCCGGTGTCCCGTCCGATCGGACGAACCTCGTCTGGCGCGCGGCGGAACTGCTCTGGCGCGACGCCGGACGGTCCGGCGACCCGCGCGACGCGCACCTCCGGCTCGAGAAAGCGATCCCGCCGGCCGCGGGCCTCGGCGGCGGCAGCGCGGACGCCGCCGCGGCGCTCGCGGGCCTCAACGTCATCTGGGACCTGCGGCGGTCCCGCCGGGACCTGATGCGCCTCGGCGCGGAACTCGGGTCCGACGTGCCGTTTTTCTTCGTCGGGGGCACCGCGCTCGGCGCGGGGCGCGGCGACGAGGTGTACCCCCTCGACGACGTCGCGCGACTGAGCGTCGTCGTGATCAAGCCGTCGTTCGGCGTGGCGACCGCGGACGCGTACGGGTGGCTGGACACGGACCGCGCCGCGGGCGCCCGGGACGTCCGGCGCGCCGCGCGGGAGGTCGAGGTCGGCTGGCCCGCTGGACCGATCGCCCTCGAGAACGACCTGGAAGGGCCGGTCGCCCGCCGCCAGGCTGGCGTCACCGAGATGGTCGAGGCGTGTCTCAGCCAGGGCGCGATCGGCGCGGCCATGACCGGCAGCGGGTCGGCGGTTTTCGGGCTGTTTGCGGGGACGTCGGCCGCCCGGGCGGCGCGGCGGCTCGCGCCGCCCGACAGGCTCGTGCTGGTGACGCGCACCCACTCGCGGCGTGAGGCCGGCCGGCGCATCGGCCTGTGATAAACTTTCGCGTTTGCGTGGGGAACCGGGGCCCCCGCCGAGCGATCCTGGGGCGTGGCCAAGCGGTAAGGCGCGGGACTTTGGATCCCGTATCCGAAGGTTCGAATCCTTCCGCCCCAACCAGATGACGAGGAAGTTGTGAGAGTCGCCGGCGAACGGAGCGGGGCGGTGGGGCCCCGCGAGCGAGCCGGCCAGTCGGGGTGCAGGGGCCCCCGACGATCAAATTTATGAGCCACGGCCAGCTGAAACTGTTCTCC
>JANOGJ010000135.1:0-2935 GCA_031405995.1 Acidobacteriota bacterium | reverse complement strand
TACAACCCCGACATGGTGGAGCTGTCGCGGCGGCTGGCCAGGGAAGCCGGCGTCGCCGACAAGGCCACCTTTGTCCAGGGCGACATGTACGAAGCGGAGTTCTCGAAAGCGACGGTCCTCGCGCTCTTTCTCCTGCCGGGCAACCTCGAGCAGCTGAAGGACAAGATTCTCGCGCTCAAGCCAGGCACGCGCATGGTGTTGAACACGTTCACCGTGGACGGCTGGGAGCCCGACGAGAGCGTCCGCGTCGAAGGCGACTGCACGAGCTGGTGCCAGGTGCTCCTGCACATCGTGCCGGCGAAAGTCGCGGGCCGCTGGAGCGGCGATGGCATCGACCTCGTCCTCAACCAGGACTTCCAGAAAGTGACCGGCACGATCGCGGCGGGTGGAGGCGCGCCCGCGGCCATCGCGGACAGCCGTCTGGGCGGCGCCGAGTGGACGTTCACGGCCGCCGGCGCGATGTACTCCGCCCGCGTGGACGGCAGTCGCATCGTCGGCACGAGCTCAATTGTCGCGACGGGCCGCAGGCAGGGTTGGACGGTCACGAAGCGCCCGGAGTAGCGCGTTAGTATCCCAGCACCCGCAGCCCTGGCACGCGCAAGAAGTCCTTGACGTCATCGATCGCTTCGCGTGCGTTCATGGCGGGGCCCGGACGTTCCCGCGCTGTTTCGCGATGGGAGGTCGATGAGCAGAGAGCTGTCGAGGTGGATCACAGCTTGACCACCCTAGTGCTTCATGATTCGAATCTCGATGCCGCCGATGCGCCAGAGCGCCGGTGACTCGGCATCAGCGGACGTCGATCCGTCGAAGACGAATCGCAGCCACACCTTCTCGCCCACGAAGTCGCGAAGGTCGATCTCGACTGGCGTCCAGCGGTCCGACTCGCCGATGGTGTAAATAGTGATCCAATCGACGCCGTCCGTGCTGACTTGAATCGCACCTCGCCTCCGGTGTCCCGACAGCCACGAGTCGAGTCGAAGCGACGCGGCACGAGCCTGTGTGAGGTCGACCGCGGTCCACTCATTGCCGGGTCTGAAGACCCGGCCTCCATTCGAGACCCGGCTTCCATCCAGCGACGTCGAGCCTGCCGGCGCTTCTGGAGGCGGGCCGGCGCCGGGCTCGAGGCACTCCGTGCCGACGATCATCGCGCTCGGCGTGCGCTTGAATGTTACGTTGTCCAGACGAATCCATTGCTCGGCGCCGACCGTCGCCGGATAGACGGACAGCGTCGCGTTCGTCCACGCCTTGGTCGCATACGCTCGGTACGTGTATGTCGAGAGCGCCTGACCAGCCGGCAGCCAGAACGTGCATGCTGACAGATCGCTGAAGTCGTTGTCGTGCAGCAGCACGGTGACGCGCTTGCGCACCAGGCTGCTGTTGCCGAGCTGGTACGTCGCGGTGACTACCGTACCGGCCGGGAACGCCTGGCCGGTGGGTTGGAGGACGACGCCCGACGGCGGCGTGGCGTTCGGTTTGATGAACTCGAACACGCCGGCCGCGATCTGGTGCGTGATCGTGCCGAACGTGCCCCAGGGCGCGAGCGTGCCCGTGTTGAAATCGCCGTTGGTCAGGAGCTCGGGGCCATCACCGCCGCCGGCAACCAGCGGCGCGTACGGGTCCAGACAGTCCACCCGATTGGCGGCCGCTCCGGAAATCAGCTGCAGTGAGACGGCATCGACGCGATAGGCGCCCTGCGGAACGTTGGTGGACGCCGCGTAAAACGAGATCGTCGCGTCGGTCCAGTCTTTGGTCGCGTGCAGCTTCATCCCGTACGGCTGCATCTCGGTGCTGCCGAGGTTGCCCGGCAGCCAGAAGGTGCACACGGCGAGATCGCTGAAGTCGCTGTCGTGGACGAGCACGCTGATGCGACGGCGGAGCGGAGACGTGTTGCCCAGCCAGAACGTCGCCAGCAGGTTCCGGCCGTTCATCACGGGCTGCACCGTGTTCTGGAAGATCACCGCCTGGTTGCTCGTGCCCGGCGGCGGGGGCACGCGGCCGAACTCCAGCACCTCATCGAGCGTGACCTGCCATGAAAGGTAGCTGAAGTCGGGTGTCGCAAACTGCAGCCAGTTCGCAATCCCATTATTGAAATGGCCGTTCTGCAACATTTCGATGCCGGCGGCCATCGCGAAGTTGATGCTGGGCGTGATGTTGCCCAGCGTCACGGCGATGCCCGTGCCCGACGGCACGTGACAGTTCGGCGAGCACAGCGTGAGGGCGCTGTAGAGCTTGTCGGGCAGACCGGCTGTGTTGACGGTGCGAGCGTAGTACGTGCCCGCGGGCAACCCGCCGTCGATGATGTAGAAGCCGTTGTTGGCTATCGACGCGGATGCGCCGACAAGTTCGTTGGCCGCGGAGAAGACGAGGACCCTGACATCCGTGCCGAGAGTGACGCCGGTGACCTGACCAGAGATTCGCCCTCCGGCCGCGAGCGCGAAATTGATCGAGCTGGTGGCGGCGCCCGTGCCCACCACGATGCCCGTACCCGTCAGCGGGTTGCACACGTGCAGGCACGGCACCGTGCCGTACAGCACGTTCATGTAGCCGCCGGTATTGGTCGTCCGCGCGAAGCAGGTGCCGGCCGGAAGGCCGGTGAAACTGTACTGACCGGTGGCGAAGGTCGTTACCGTCGTCTTGACCTGCCGGCCAAGCGAGTCGTACAGCTTGATCCCGACGCCGCCAAGCCCGGACGCGCCAACGGTCACCGTGCCGGTGATGCTGCCTCCCGGCTGAAGCGCGAGGTTGATGTTGGGTGTGATCGCCGCGGTGCTGACGACGACTGACGTGCCGGTCGTCAGGTCGCCCGTCAGGAACGGGAAGTTGTCGTAGAGCTCGTCTGCGTAGCTCGCGCTGTTGATCGTCCGGACGAAATAGTTGCCGTTGGGCAAGCCGTTGAGCGCGTAGTTACCCGAGCCGTCGGTCGTGACCGTCTTGA
>JANOGJ010000105.1:0-1645 GCA_031405995.1 Acidobacteriota bacterium | reverse complement strand
ACCCAGGCGGCGATGCGCAACGGCGGCCTCCGACTATATAGGTAAATAGACGCCTATTTACCTATATACCCTGGGCGCGTCCCGGGTCAAGCAGGCCCGGCCTGCACCTGCTCGAGGGCGGCCGGAATCGGAGCGAGCCGGACCTCCGGTTCGCAGGGCCCTATAATCCCCCACAGTTGGCCCTCACCCCAGGCACGCGCCTCGGCGTTTACGAAGTCACCGCGAAGATCGGTGAAGGGGGCATGGGGCAGGTGTTTCGGGCGCGCGACACGAAGCTGAGTCGTGACGTGGCGCTGAAGGTCCTGCCGGACTCGTTCGCCGACGACGCGGAGCGGTTGGCCCGGTTCACCCGCGAAGCGCGCACGCTCGCCTCACTCAATCACCCGAATATCGCGCACATTTACGGTTTCGAGGAATCGGGCGGCGTTCGCGCCCTCGTGATGGAACTGGTCGAGGGCGAGGATCTGTCGCAGCGGATCGCGCGCGGAGCGATTCCACTCGACGAAGCGTTGCCCCTCGCGACGTGACGCGCCAGAAGGCGCCGCCGTCCAGGGACTCGACGTGCACGAGGTCAGCCATCAGCCTCCTCGAGCAGCGCCGTGGCGATGCCCGGGCCGCGGGTCAAGTCGTCCGGATCCTCGATCAGCCCTTCCAGATCGCGCCGACGCCGACATCCCACAGCTTCTTGTTCAGCGCCGGAATGTCCTTGGCGGTCATGTCGTCGGCTCGTCCTTTGAGCGCTGACCATTCCGCGCCCATCGTTTCGAGCTGATCGAGCGTGGACTGATTGACACGCGGAATATCACTTTCCGTCTGGTTGATCAGGAACAGGTAGTTGGCCGTGAACTTGTTGACAAAATTCTCGACGTCGTCGTAGGCCTTGGATTTGCGCTGGACCATAGCCTCGTCCCACGCCTTCAACTTCTTGAGAAGGGCGTCGGCGTCGCGTTTGACGGCGGCGTGCTTCTCGCCCGAGGGCAGCGACGCGAGGATCGCCTCGAGCTGGGCCTGCTTCTCGAACAAGCTGTTGACGGCTTTATGCATTGCGGTCAACGCGCTTTCCATGCCGGACATGACAGCGTGATATTCCTTGTAGGCCGCGGCGTTGGTCGGGTAGAGCGCATTGGCAAGCACCTCGGCGCCGGTCTCGACCCTCTGGTCGCCCATTCTCAAGGTGAGACGGTATTTGCCGGGCGCCGCCTTGTGCCCGTCATAGTTGGCCTCGATGTACACCCCAGGAACGCCGGGAAGTGTCTGGTAACGCATGTTCCAGACGAATCTATTCAGTCCCTTGGATTTCGGCAGAACAGGATCCGCCGCCGGACCGCCGTCCCATTTCTTGAAGCCGGCGTCCTTTTTGGACGAGATGGTACGAACCGTCTTGCCCTCGGCGTCCGTGATCTCAAGCGTGATGTCGTCGTCCTTCTTCAACTCCGGCAGATGGTAGTAGAGGACGATGCCGTTCGCGGGATTCACGCCGCGGAATGCGTGGGCGCCGGTAAACTCCTCCTCCGGGGCGTTCAGCTCGCTGCCGCCGTTGACAAGAGGCGCACCTGCAGGCTGATAGATCGCGAATGCGGGCGTGTCTTTCTTGTACTGGCGGATCAGAGACAGGTCGTCCAGGATCCAGAACGACCTGCCCGAG
>JANOGJ010000101.1:0-3172 GCA_031405995.1 Acidobacteriota bacterium | reverse complement strand
GAGGGACCTCCATCAACCTCGATCAAGGGTCGCAGGACGTCGTTGTTGTCGACGACGACGGACGCGTGCCGCTCCGGTTCGACTTCCGACAAGTAGAGCCGCTGCCCGGGGATGTACCGCTCTTCATACCGGGCACGGACTTTCGACGCATCGCCGAACAACCGGGCGTCGCGGACCTCCGCCCGGGCCAGCGTCAAGTCGAAGTCGGCTTTCACGAGAATAGAGAAGTCCCAGTGCGGCCGCAGCTCAGGGCCGAGGAGGAAGACGCCGTCGAACAGCAGGACGGCCTTCGTGACGGCTTTCTCCATCGGCGCGTCGACGGGCGAATCCAGGCGGAAATCGAAGACCGCGCGCCGGTAGCGCCGGTCCCCCTGTGGGCCGAGCGGCCCGAGGAGCACCTCGACGAGACGGGGGGAGTTGAACGAATCACGGAAGTAGCCTTCCGGATCCGTGTTCCCGCGCCGGTAGCGGACCGCGGCCGGGTTGTGAAATCCGTCGATGCACGCGCGAACCACCGGACGGCCGAGCCGCTCGATCGGCGCGACGAGCTCGTCCGCGAGCATCGTCTTGCCTGCCGCATCCACGCCGTCGATCGCCACCCTCACCGGATGAGGACGCTTCACCTGGGCGATGCGACGCGCGAGCTCGGCCCACAGTGCTTCGCGCGTCATTGGGTCCCACAAATCTAGCGCAAAACACGGCCGCGCATCTGGGCTAAGATTCCCTCCCCCGGCGGTGATACGGACCACGACAACGGAGGATGTGATGAGCCGACGGATGTGTTTAGTTGGGCTGGCGGTCCTGATGGGCGCGTGCTCGTCGTCCGTCAACGTGGAGCAGGAGCGGACCGCGTTGATGCAGCGCGATCGCGACTGGTCGCAAACCACGAAGGACGTGGACAAGTTTATGTCCTTCTTCGCATCGGACGCCGCGCTGTACGGCACGGGGATGCCGGTGGTTTCCGGCGCGGACGCCATCCGCCAGGCGTTCCTGGGGATGAGCGCAGCGCCGGGATTTTCGCTGACGTGGACCGTCACGAAGGCGGATGTCAGCGCGGCTGGCGACCTTGGCTACACCACCGGCGCCTATGCCGCCGCGATGGGAGGCCCCGCTGAGAAGGGGAAATACGTCACGGTCTGGACGAAGCAGGCGGGTGCCTGGATGGTGAAGGAAGACATCTTCAACGCGGATGGTCCCCCGCCCGCGCCGCCGCACGCGATGGTGGCCCCGGGCGATATCAAGTGGGGCGATCCGCCGCCCGGACTTCCGGCCGGTGGTCGCTTCGCGGTCGTCGCCGGAGACCCGTCGCAGGCGGCGCCGTTCGTACTCAGGGTTCAAGTACCCGCGGGCTACAAGATCGCGCTGCATTGGCACCCGACGTCGGAGAACCTGACGGTGCTGTCGGGAACGATCGCCCTTGGAACGGACAAAGCCGACGCGCCGATGAAGGACGTCGCGGCCGGCGGTCTCGTCGTCATGCCCGCCGAGATGCGCCATACCTTTCTCGCGAAGACAGCTTCGACGTTCCAGGTGCATGGCACCGGACCGTTTGCGATCAACTACGTGAATGCGGCGGATGATCCGAGAACGAAGAAGTAAGGCCCTGAACCCGTCCGGTTTCACGGCCGGATACAACTCCTCAGCGCCACGTGTCCGTCGAGAACTTTGCCTTCGACGAAGCAGCGGAGCGACAGGCGGTCGCCGACCTTGGCGATCTTGAGGATGTCGGCCGCCTGATCGCTGAGCAGGATCGCGCGCACGCCGAACGCCTCGGTCTGGCCGAACATCACGACCGCGGGTGTCGCGGAGGCGCCGGCGCCGGTCGGCGGCTCGATCGCCGTGACCTTGCCGGTGACCTCGACGGCGTTGCCGAAGTAGCGTCGATTCGCTGCGCTGGAATCCGTGAGGTAGTCCTGCCAGAGATCGGCGGCCGAGAGTTTGGCGACGGGCGCAGAGAGCGTGATGCGGCGATCCTCGACGGGGAGCGTCCTCGCACACGCCGTCAAAAGACATATCCAACAAACCTCAACACGGAGAACACGGAGAACACGGAGGACGCGGAGCACACGGAGGTACTTTGGGGGCAACCCTAAGTCCAACTCCGTGTTCCCCGTGTCCACCGTTCCTCCGTGTTGAGGTGTTGTGATCATGCCTGCAACAACAGCGCGGCCGGGTCCTCGATCAGTTCCTTGACGCGAACGAGGAATCGCACCGCGTCCGAACCGTCGACGATGCGGTGGTCGTACGTGAGGGCGAGGTACATCATCGGGCGGATGACGACCTGGCCGGCGACAGCGGCCGGGCGGTCCTTGATCGCGTGGAGCCCCAGGATGCCGACCTGCGGCGGATTGAGGATCGGAGTGCTCATCAGCGAGCCGTAGACGCCGCCGTTCGTGATGCTGAACGTGCCGCCGCGCAGATCGTCGAGCGTGAGCGTGCTGTCGTTCGCTCGCCTGGCGAAGTCGCGGATGCCGGCTTCGATAGCGGCGAAGTTCATGCGATCGGCGTCGCGGAGAACAGGGACGACGAGCCCTTCGGCGGCGCCGACGGCGACACCGATGTCGTAGTAGTTCTTGAGGACCATTTCGTCGCCCTGGATTTCGGCGTTGAGGCGCGGAAACTCCTTGAGCGCGGCGCACGCGGCCCTGACGAAGAACGAGGCGATGCCGAGTGGGACGCCGTGCTGCGCCTTGAACGCCTCCTTCTGGCGATCGCGGAGCGTCATGACCGCCGACATGTCGACCTCGTTGAAGGTCGTGAGCATCGCGGCGGTCTGCTGGGCTTCGACGAGGCGCTTCGCGATGGTCGCGCGGCGCTTCGACATGCGCGTCCGCGTCTCTGAGCGCACGCCTTCGCCGCTTCGCGGCTTCGGCGGGGCGGAGGCAGGCGGCTTCGTCACCGCCGGCGGCTTCGCCACGGGCGTCACGGGCACCGCGGCCTTGCCGTTCGGTTTTGGAGCCACGCCCTCCTCAATCGTCCCGAGCACGTCGCCAATCTTGACGTCGGCGCCATCCTTGTGCGCGATGGCGCGGAGCACGCCGCTCTTCGGCGCCGCGACCTCGACGTCGACCTTGTCCGTCTCGAGCTCCACGAGCGGCTCGCCGGCAGCGACGGCGTCGCCTTCCTTCTTCAGCCAGCGGGAGACGCGCGCGTCGACGATCGATTCACCAAC
>JANOGJ010000059.1:0-3156 GCA_031405995.1 Acidobacteriota bacterium | reverse complement strand
CCGCGCGGTCGTGCTCGGCGCGGGTGGGGCGGCGCGCGCCGCGGCATGGGCGCTTCGGGCGCAAGGCGCGCGCGTCGAGATCTCCGCCCGGCGGCCGGACGAGGCGGCGCGCCTCGCCCTCGAGGCGCGCGCGGTCGCCACGTCGTGGCCGCCCGCGCCGGGCTGGGACGTGCTCGTGAACGCCACGCCGGTCGGCACCTGGCCGGACGTCGCGCAGGCGCCGATCGATCGCGCGTTCGTCCGGGGCGGCCTCGTGTACGACCTCGTCTACAACCCGCCCGACACGACGCTCCTGCGATGGGCGCGCGATGCGGGCGCGGAGACGATGAGCGGGTTGGAGATGCTGGTGGGGCAGGCCTGCCGGCAGTTCGAGTGGTGGACGGGAGAGGCGGCGCCGGTCGCAACGATCGAGCGCGGCGCCGCGGAATTCGTCCACCGGCACCGGTGAGGGACATGACCGAAACGACGTTCGACGAATTCGTGGAGCGGTCGCGGCGCGGGACCTTTGTCCCCGTCTGCCGCGAGATCATGGCGGACCTGCTGACGCCCGTGTCGGCGTTCCTGAAGATCGCTGAAAACTCCGACTACGCCTTCCTGCTCGAAAGCGTGGAGGGCGGGGAGCATGTCGGCCGCTACTCGTTCCTCGGCAAGGATCCGTTCCTCATCCTGCGCGGCCGGACGGGCGAGACGACGATCGAGGAAGCCGGCGTGCGGACGGCGCGCACCGAGCCCTTCATCGACGTGTTGCGGGGCCTGATGGCCGAGTTCCAGTCGCCGTTCGTGCCCGACCTGCCGCGGTTCACCGGCGGCGCGGTCGGCTATCTGGACTACGACGCGGCCGAGTGGTTCGAGCCCGCGGTCAAGCTGGACAAGCCGCCGCGCGATCGCGAGCAGGCCGGCTTCATGATCTTCGACACGATCCTCGCGTTCGATCACGTCAAGCATCGCATCCTGGCGATCGCGAACGCCCGCCTGCGCGCCGGCGGCGATCTGCGCGCGCTCTACGACTTCGCCCGCGCCAAGCTGGACTTCCTCGAGCGGGAGTTGGAGCGCAACCTCTCGCGGCCGGAGCGGCGGCCTTCGGCCGAGCTCGAGGTCACGGCCCACCAGACGCGCGCCGAGTTCGAAGCGTCGGTGCGGCGCGTTCAGGACGACATCGCGGCCGGCGAGGTGTACCAGGCGGTGCTCTCGCAGCGGTTCGAGGCGACGTCGACGGCGCCGCCGTTCGACGTGTACCGCGCGCTGCGTCATATCAACCCGTCGCCCTACATGTTCTTCATCCGGATCGGCCGGCAGGCGATCATCGGCGCGTCGCCCGAGATGCTGGTGCGCGTCGAGGGGCGGCACGTCGAGACCCATCCCATCGCCGGCACGCGGCGCCGCGGCGGCACGCCGGAAGAGGACCAGCGGCTGGCCGAGGAACTGCGGCGCAGCGAAAAGGAACGCGCGGAACACGTGATGCTCGTCGACCTCGGGCGCAACGACGTCGGCCGGGTCGCCGCGGTCGGCAGCGTGCGCGTGCCGCAGTTCATGGCGCTCGAGCGCTACTCGCACGTCATGCACCTGGTGTCGCGCGTCGACGGTCAGCTCGCCGAGGATCGCGATCGCCTCGACGCCCTGGTCGCGACCTTCCCGGCCGGGACGTTGACGGGCGCGCCGAAAATCCGCGCGATGCAGATCATCGGCGCGCTCGAGCCCACGCGGCGCGGGTTGTACGGCGGCGCGGTGGGCTACCTCGACTTTGCCGGGAACCTCGACTTCTGCATCGCGATCCGGACGATCGCCATGAGCGGCAGCCACGCCGACATCCAGGCGGGCGCCGGCATCGTCGCCGACTCGCTCCCGTCGGCGGAGTACGACGTGGCGCGCGACAAGGCGCAGGCCTTGATCCAGGCGCTCGAGATGGCGGAGCGAGGCCTGTAGGCCGACGCCATGGTGCTGATCATCGACAACTACGACTCGTTCACCTGGAACCTGGCGCATCGCCTCGGCGAGCTGGGCGCCGAGGTGCGCGTCGTGCGCAACGACGCCATGACGGTCGAGGACGTCGAACGGCTCGCGCCGGCGCGCATCGTCGTGTCGCCGGGCCCGGGCCGGCCCGAAACGGCGGGCATTTCCGTGGCCGTCGTGCGCGCGTTTGCCGGGCGCGTGCCGATCCTGGGCGTGTGCCTCGGGCATCAGGCGCTGTCGATCGCGTTCGGCGGGCGCGTCGAGCGCGCAACGGCGCCGATGCACGGCAAGACGTCGATGATTCTGCACGAGGGCACGCACTTGTTCGCGGGGCTCGCGACGCAGATCGAGGTCGGCCGTTATCACTCGCTCGTGATTCCGGGCGACGGCATACCTGACGGCTTCGAGAAGTCGGCATGGGTCGCAGGCGACGGGACCGTGATGGGCGTTCGCCACACGGCCTGGCCGGTGTTCGGCGTGCAGTTCCATCCCGAATCGGTGCTGACGCCCGTCGGCCACCGCTTGCTGCTGAATTTCCTGGAGAGCAGGTGACCATGTTCGCGCCGCTGCTCGAAAAGCTCCGACGTCATGAGGATCTCTCCAGTGAGGAGGCCTCGCGGGCGATGGGCGCCATCATGGACGGAACGGCGCAACCGGCGCACATCGCCGGGTTGCTGATGGCGCTGGCGCTGAAGGGCGAGCGCCCCGGCGAGATGGTCGGCCTGGCGCGAGCCATGCGCGCGCGCGCCGTGCCCCTGCCGCGGCCGGTCGAGGACGTCTTCGACACGTGCGGCACCGGCGGGGACGGGGCGCACACGTTCAATGTCTCGACGGCGGCGGCCATCGTGCTCGCCGGTGCCGGGGTGCGGGTCGCCAAGCACGGCAACCGTGCGGTGTCGAGCCGGTGCGGATCCGCCGACGTGCTCGAGGCGCTGGGCGTCAACCTGGAGGCGCCGGCCGAACGGGTGATCCAGGCGCTCGAAGAGGCCGGGATCGCGTTCTTCTTCGCCCCGGCATGGCATCCGTCGATGCGGCACGCGGGTCCGACGCGGCGCGAGCTGGGCGTCCGGACGGCGTTCAATCTGCTCGGGCCGCTGACGAATCCAGCCGGCGCGCGCCGCCAGCTCGTCGGCGTGTCCCGGCCGGAGCACACCGAGCTCGTGGCCAGAACGCTGGGCGAGCTGGGCACGGAGCGGGCCTGGGTCG
>JANOGJ010000885.1:0-3169 GCA_031405995.1 Acidobacteriota bacterium | reverse complement strand
GGAGTCATTTCGCTGGATGGGATCCCAGAGCAGCGAAATGACTCCCGACCTCGTTTTCCAGACTCCCGACCTCGTTTTCCAGACTCGTCGTTTCCAGCGTTTCCCCGCCTTTCGTGTATACTGCGCCGCGGTCGCGGAGGTCACATGTCAGATCTGAACGGAACGATCAAGCGCCTGGTTCATGAGAAGGGTTTCGGGTTCATCGCCGACCAGAAGGGCATGGAGTACTTTTTCCACCAGTCGGCGTGCGCCTCGTTCGACACGCTGCGTGAGGGTCAGGCCGTGACCTTCGACGCCGGCCAGGGCCCCAAGGGACCCCGCGCCGAGAACGTCCGCCCGAGCTGACGAACCTCTCGAGAACCGCGGCGCGCGCGTCCGGCGCGCGAGCTTCCAACACCATGGCGGAAATCGACGTGTCAGCCGAGATCGACGTCTCCGCCTCGCCGGCAGAGATTGCCGGGATCATGTTCGATCCGGCGCGCGACCCGGACTGGGTCGCGGCGGTCGCTTCCGTCCAGATCATCGATCCGGCGCTCGTGCCCGGTGCCCGCGTCCGTCGCAGCGGCAGCCTGCTCGGCCAGCCGGTGACGTGGACGACGGTGGTCGAGGCGGTCCACTTCCCGCACGTGCTCATCCTGCGCCTCGAGGACGGCCCGCTCGAGGGCGGCGTGCGCTACGACATTCAGCGCGCGGGTCCGGGATCACGCGTCGGCATCCGCGCATCCGGCCGGGCGGCCGGCGCTGGGCTGCTGCCCGTCTCGCTCATCGCGGAGTCGCTGCGCGCGGCGATCGCCGCGGACCTCGCGCGGCTCAAGACGCTGGTCGAATCAGTGTCGCGCTGAACGCGCCGAAGACCTCCGCCGGCTACCGCAGCCGGATCAGGAACGGCCCGTTGACCTGCCCCGTGGTGTCGAGCGATACACGGATGTTGTAGCAGCCGGCCACGACGGGCGCTTTCGTCTGCCAGTTGAACTGCCAGCCGCCTCCCGAGTAGTTGAAGAAGCTGTTGCCCGGCGATGCCTGGTTCACGAACACCGTCGACGTCTCGGCGCCGCCGCTGCACGACTGCAGCAGCGTGAACGTCACGGTGGGACGCGCGGCGGACGTGTTGACGAGCGCGCCAGAGGCGTTCGTGTACTGCCAGTTGACGGGCACCGAGCTGCCGAGATTCACCGAGTAGGTCGGCGGCCCTTGCCGCCAGGGCGTCAGCAGGCCCACGAATCCAAACCGCACGGTGACCGTGAAGCTCGACGCCGACGCATTGCCGCGGCCGTCGGACGCCGTGCACTGCACGGTCGTGGTGCCCAGGGGAAAGGCGCTGCCCGGCGCCGGCCCGCAAATGACCGGCACCGAGCTCCCGAGGTCGGTCGCTGTCGGCGTCACGTAGGCCACCAGCGCGCCTGTCGCCGTCGTGCCGATCGCGACGACCGGCGCGTGCGGCGCGATCACCGGCGCCGTGGTGTCGACGACGGACACCGCAAACGTGCCCGCGCCGGTGTTGCCCGCCGCATCGCGCGCCGTGCACGTCACCGTGGTCGCGCCGATCGGGAACACCGTGCCTGAAGCCGGCGCGCAGGCCAGCGACACCACGGCGACGTTGTCCGCGGCCGTCGGCAGCGCGTAGGCGACGACGGCGCCCGACACCGTCGTGGCTTCAGCGACAATGTTCGCGTGCGGGCCGACGGTCGGCGCAATCGTGTCCGCCACGGTCACCGCGAATCCGCCCGTCGCCGCATTGCCCCGACTGTCGACCGCGGTGCACGTGACCGTGGTCACGCCAATCGCGAACGTCGATCCGGAGGCCGGGCTGCACGCGACCACCACCGAGCCGTCGACCAGATCCGTCGCGGTCGGGCTTGTGAATGTCACGGGCGCCCCCGCCGGTCCGGCCGCCGCCACTGCAAAGCTCGCCGGCACTCCGGCGAGGACGGGAGGCGTCGTGTCCACCACCGCGATCGTGAAGACGCCCGTGCCCGCATTGCCAGCCGCGTCCGTCGCGGTGCAGGTCACCGACGTCACGCCGACCGGGAATACCGCGCCCGACGCCGGCGCGCACGTGAGCGACGCCACCCCGACGTTGTCCGTGGCGGTCGGAAGGGCGTAGCCGACAGCGGCGCCGGACGCCATCGTCGCTTCGACGACGAGATTGGCGTGCGCGCCGACGGTCGGAGGCGTGCCGTCCGCGACGGTCACCGTGAAGGTCGCCGTGACGGAGTTGCCACGGCTGTCGGTCGCGGTGCACGTGACCGTGGTTGTGCCGAGGGGGAAGGTCGAGCCGGAGGCCGGCGAGCAGATCGCCGCAATCGATCCGTCAACGGCGTCTGTGGCCGTCGGACTCGCAAACGTGACCGCGGCTCCCGTGGGCCCCGTGGCCGCTGCGGTCAGATTCGCGGGAACCGCGTCGAACGTCGGCCCGGACGAGTCGGTCACAGTCACGACGAAGTCGCCGGCGACCGTGTTGACGCCGTCGGTGGCGGAGCACGACACGGTCGTCGATCCGAGCGCGAACAACGACCCTGAGACGGGCGAGCATTGCACGGCGACGGACCCGGCTGTGTCGTCGTTCGCGGTCGCCGTGTAGGTCACGACGGCGCCGCCAGGGCCCGTCGCTTCCACGGACGTCGGTCCGGGCAGCGTCAGCACGGGCGCCGTGACGTCGGGAATCGGCGGGTCCTCCTCGAAAGGCGTGCTCGCGCCGGTGTTGCCGGCCTGCGCCGTCGTATTCACGCCGACGGTGGCCGGATTCACGGCGCCGGGAAGGCGGATCGTAATCAGGGCCGTTTCGCCGGGCGCGAGGAAGAAGCTGCCCTCAGGCCGCTGGCCGGCGGGCGTCACGGTATTGACGATCACCTGATTCGTGGCGACCTGAACGAGGCTGCAGCTCTGGGAGGTGCTCGTGGCGTAGACGCGCCTCACGATCAACTGGGTGACGTTCGTCGGCAGGCGGCTGAAGAGCGCGCGGACGTCGATCGCGCTCGTCGTGTTGCCCGCCATCTTCACCGACCAGGTCACCTCGGTCACGCCGCCCGCGGCGACGGCCGCGTTCTCGAAATCGGGGTTCTCGATGTCCGGATTCTCGATGTCCGGGTAGCGCACCGTGAAGTTCTCGAAGTCCGGGTTCTCGAAATCCGGGTTCTCGATGTCGGGAAACGCCGGCGTGTAGTTCTCG
>JANOGJ010000870.1:0-2099 GCA_031405995.1 Acidobacteriota bacterium | reverse complement strand
CGGCCGTGATCTCGGCCCTCTCCAGCCAGAACAACGCGGAGGGCCTCGTCGCGATCGCGCGGAAGGAGGCCAACCTCGACCTGAAACGCTCCATCGTCGAGAAGCTGTCGTCGATGGCGTCGCGCTCGAAAGTCGCCGCCGACTACCTGATGGAGATCATCAAGTGACACGGGTTGTGCCCGGGCTCCTGGTCGTCTTCATCGCCTTCATCGCCGCGATCGGCGTCGCCGGCGGCCAGACCCAACCGCCGCCGGCGTCGCTCATCCAGAACGGCAAGGTCGAGGTCCGGCCGGGCGCGTCGATCGATCGCGAGATCGGCGCGGTGGCGGGCCCCGACCCGGTGTGGCTGATGTGGCGCGTGCCGATGGTCGCGGGCGATCGCGAGCTGTGCAACAGCTACTACAGCGATCGCAGTATCTACTCGCGCGGCTACGTGATGGACTGGAATCCGCCGGGCCTCGTGACGCCGGGGTCGGGCATGCCGCAGATTGCGCCTCCCACGGGCCCGGTGCCGCTCGAGGCCGGCACGGGACTCCTCGTCCTCGCGCGGATCGTGGGCGGCAGCGTGGAGCGCGTGCGCACGCTCGCCGACGACTGCCCCATCGACGCAGGCGGCCGCGCGGTGCAGTGGCTCGGGGGCGTCACGCCGGCGGAGAGTCTGCGGTTCCTCGACGGGATGACCCGGATCGATCGCACGGACCGGCTGCCGTACGAGTCGCGGCGGAACGTGGCGAACTCGGCGCTCACCGCCATCTCGTTGCACCGCGACGCCGCGGCCGACGCCATCCTCGACCGGATCGCCGGCGCCGAGAGCGATCGCGACCTCCGGCGCCAGGCCGCCAGCGCGCTTGGCAGCGCGCGCGGCGCGCACGGCTTTGCGACGTTGCGCACGCTCATCGCCGCCGAGAAGGACCTCGACCAGCGGCGCAGCCTCGTCGGCGCGCTGGGCCTCACGCGGGAGCCGGGCACCGTCGACGCGCTCCGCGCCCTCGCGCGCGACGCCGACGCCCGTGTCCGGGCCGAGGCGGTCTACTGGTTCATTCAGCGGGGCGGACCCGCCGTCATCGCCGAAGCCATGAAAGTCATCGACGCGGACGCCGACGACGGAGTGAAGAAGCGCGCCGTCTCCGGCCTCGCCCGGCTGCCCGCGAACGACAGCGTGCCGCCGCTCCTCCAGCTCGCCCGCACGAGCACCAACGCGGTCGTGAAGAAGGACGCCGTCAGCGCGCTCAGCAACTCGAAAGACCCGCGGGCGATGGCGTTCATGGAAGAGCTGATCAAGCGATAGAGATAACTGGCCAACTGAGCAACTGGACAACTGGCTGACCAGTTCTCCAGTTGGCCCGTTGCTGTAAGCTTCCTCCGGTCGTCTGGAGGAAAGCCCATGTCCCGCACTACACTCCGGTGGAGTTTCGGATTCGCAGCCGTCCTTGGTGTCTGCGCGCTCGCTCTTGGCCCGAATCGGATTGGCGCGTGGGCCTGGACTCAGGAAGCGTCGAGCATGGGCGCCGACCCCGGGCTGCTGAAGCTCTACCAGTGGCGCAGCATCGGGCCTGATCGTGGCGGGCGATCGCTCGCCGTGTCGGGCGTCCTCGGGCGGCCGCGCGAGGGCTACTTCGGCGCGACGGGCGGCGGGCTCTGGAAGACGCTGGACGCCGGCGAGACGTGGGCGCCGGTGACCGACGGCCAGATCGGATCGTCGTCAGTGGGCGCGGTCGCGGTCGCCGAGACGAATCCGGATGTGGTGTTCATCGGCACGGGCGAGTCGTGCATCCGCGGCAACATCCTGCCGGGCGATGGCGTGTACAAGTCGGCTGACGCCGGCAAGACGTGGACACACGTCGGCTTCCGCGACTCCGATGCCATCGCGAAGATCCGCATCCATCCCACGAATCCCGACATCGTCTTCGTGGCCGACTTCGGCCGCTACGGCGTGACGAGCGACGAGCGCGGGCTCTTCAAGTCCGCCGACGGTGGGAAGACCTGGAAGAAGGTGCTCTTCCGCGACAACAAGACCGGCGCGGTGGACGTGATCGTCGATCGCCGGAATCCTCAGGTCGTGTACGCCGCGCTCTGGGAGGCGTACCGCATCGAGTACC
>JANOGJ010000869.1:0-3195 GCA_031405995.1 Acidobacteriota bacterium | reverse complement strand
AAGATCTCGTCAATGTAGTTCTGCGTCGGCGTTACGAACGTGCGCGCGAAATAGAACGCCGTCGGCAGGCCGGTGAACGAGAACCCGCCGCTACCGTTCGTGACCCCGAATCTCACCGGTCCAGCGCCCGTCAGTGAGAAGAGTTGGACCGTGACGCCGGCGAGCGGCGACATCGCCGCGTTGGTCACGGTGCCCGTTACCGTCCCGCCCGGCGAGAGGTTGAAGTTAATTCCGGTAAGTGTCGCGCCCGCACTGGTGACGATCGGCGTTCCAAGCTGCGGCGCGCACGGCGAACACGGAAACTGGTTGTACAGCCGGTCGGCGTAGTTCAGCGAACTCCGTGTCCGCGCGAAGTAGCGAGTGCCTGGAATGAGACCGCTGATGGCATAGGTGCCGGCGCTGAATATCCCGAAGCTCTTGGCGAGGATCCCGAAGCGATCGTAGACGTCGATGATGACGCCGTTGAGCGTGGCCATGGTGCCCGCATCTCTGACGGTGCCGGAGAACCCGCCGCCGATGTCGAGCGCGAAATCGATGCTCGACACCACGGTGGTGGCGCCCATGACAAAGGCAAAGCCGGTCGTGACGTCGCACGGCACGCAGGGGACGCCCACGAACAACGGCGAGTAGAGCTCGTCGATGTAGGTAGAAAGCGGCGCCACAGTGCCCGCAAACGTCTTCACGTAGTACGTCCCCGCGGTCACGGTGAAGCTGTAGACGCCGGAGCCGTTGGTGATCGTTTGAGACAGGAGCACGCCTGCCGAGGTGTACAGGTTCACGGTCATGCCGGGGATCGGCGCCATGCCCGCGGCGGCGACTACCGTGCCAGAAATCGTGGCGCCTTGAGCCGGCGTCGCCCCGAGCGTCAGGGAAATCAGGGCCAGCGCCGCGACCGCCGCGGCCCGCCGGAAGAGGCTGGGTCTCATGAGGGAGCCCACTCTAGCCGAAGAGGATTGTCCCGGCACCATGAACCGCGACCTGCGCTGAGGACCCGCTGGTGCTACCATCCGCTCTCAAAGCGGATTAGGCGAGGAGGCAGTATGTCGCGAAAGACCCGAATCATCAGCCGGACGGCGGCATTCGCAGTATTAGCGGTGGGCATTGCGGCGTTCGCCCCCTGGGCGCGTCCTTCGGCCGAGACGCAGAGTCCGGCCGCGACGCAGCGCATCGACGCGGAGTACACCGCGCTCATCAAGCAGCACCTGACCGACGCGCGCATCTCGACGGAGCTGGTGGACCACCTGCCCGCCTCCGACAAGGTGCCGACGCCGCTGAAGTTCCCGGCCGTCGGCCACATCTCCGGCATGCCGGGCGTGCTGACGTACGCGAAGGACATCCACGCGTACATGAAGGCCGTGGCCGACGCGATGCCTACGCGCGCCAGGTTCTGGGTGATCGGCCAGACCGAAGAGGGCCGCGACCAGGTCGTCCTCGCCGTCGCGAACGAGGAGACCATCCGCAACCTCGACAAGTACAAGGGCTACCTGCAGGCCCTGACCGACCCGCGCCGCACGACCGAAGCGCAGGCGCGGCAGATCATCGCCCAGGCCAAGCCCATCTACTGGCTCACGAGCGGCGTGCACTCGACCGAGCGCGGCGGTCCGGAAATGCTGATGGAGCTGGCCTACCGGCTCGTCGTCTCCGAGACGCCGTTCGTCCAGCAGATTCGCAACAACGTGATCACGTTCATCACTCCGGTCGTCGAAGTGGACGGGCGCGAGCGGATCGTGGACACCTACTACTACAACGCGAAGCGCGCCGCCGAGGGCCAGGCCGGACAGCTCGGGCTGCCGTACTGGGGCAAGTACGTCGCGCACGACAACAACCGCGACGGCATGGGCCAGTTCCTGGCGATGACGAAGAACGTGAACAAGGTCGCCATCGAGTGGAAGACGACGATCCTGCACGACCTGCACGAGCAGGCGCAGTTGCTCTACGCCTCCACGGGCACGGGCCCGTACAACGAGCAACTCGATCCGATCACGATCGGCGAGTGGTGGATGTTCGCGCAAAACGACGTCATGGAGATGACCAAGCGCGGCGTGCCCGGCGTGTGGACGTACGGCTTCTACGACGGCTGGACACCGAACTACATGTTCTACGCCGTGCACTCGCACAACGCGATGGGCCGGTTCTATGAGGTCGGCAGCTATTCGGTCGGCAATCCGACGACGTTCCCGGGCGCGAGGGCGGCGGGCGCCGCGGCGCCGGCGGGTCGGGGCGGCGCAGGCGGCGGCGGGCGTGGACGCGGCAACAGCCGCGAGTGGTTCCGGCCGAATCCGGACCCGGGCGACGTGGCCTGGGGCCCGCGCGCGCACGTGAACATGAGCCAGTCGGCCGTCCTCTTCGCGCTGAGCTTCACGGGCAAGGACAAGGAACGCTGGCTCGAGAACTACTGGATCAAGAACAAGAACGCCGTGAACCGCGGAGTGAACGGTCCGACCTTCGGCTGGGTGATTCCGGCGACCCAGCACAGCAAGGCTAACGCCGCCGAGGCCGTCAACGGTCTCATGGCGCAGGGCGTCGAGTTCCACACTGCCAACGTCGCGTTCACGGTCGGCACCGTCGCGGTGAAGCCGGGCGACTGGATTCTGCGCGGCGATCAGCCGTACCGCACCGTCGCGGACATCTACTTCGCCGTGCAGGACTACTCGATGTCGAATCCCAGCCCGTACGACGACCTGGGCTGGACGTATCCGATGATGCGGAATCTCGTGATGACCGCCGTCACGGATAAGGGTCTGCTCAGCCAGCCCATGACGCCGGTCACCGCGCCGGTGCGCGCGGCGGGCGGCGTCGCCGGCGCCGGTTCGACCCTCGTCGTCGAGCACACCGGCGACAACCTGCTCGCGCAGTTCCGGTTCCAGTTCGCGTCCACGCCGATGTCGGCCGCTGAGGCCGAGTTCGAGGCCGGCGGGCGGAAGTTCGCGGCGGGCGCCATCATTATTCCCAACGCGAACCGCGCCCAGCTCGAGCCGGCGCTTCGCGACCTGGGCCTGTCGGGCTTCGCAGTCGGAGCGCTGCCCGCGGGTCTCCGCCAGCACGACCTCGACGTGCCGCGCATCGGCTACATCCACAGCTGGGGCAACACGCAGGACGAAGGCTGGGTGCGCGCGGCGCTCGCGCGGCCGTTGTCCGCGGCGGAAGACGAGTTGCCCCTGCGGACCCTCGAGACGCCTTCGTTGCAGCGAGCCG
>JANOGJ010000832.1:0-1570 GCA_031405995.1 Acidobacteriota bacterium | reverse complement strand
CGACCACTTCGTTCATTTGGAAGCGGTGACACCCGGAGAATACAAAATGGGAGGCATGGGTTTAACCCTTGAGTATGCCGTACATGACACTCCTTTTGGAAAAGCGTTTATTGCCACCACTCCCCGAGGCGTCTGTAATCTTGCATTTGTGGAGAGCACGGAAATCGACGAGCCTCTGGCCGATTTATCTAAAAGGTGGCCGCATGCGACGGTGCAAGAAAATCGCCCACGAACGCTTGCGGTTATTAAAGCTTTGTTCGGCGGAGCCGGTGTGCCGAGCGAGATGACCTTGCCGTGGTCCATGACCGCGACGCGATCCGACAGGCGCTGGGCTTCCTCCATGTAGTGCGTGGTCAGCACGATCGTACGGCCGGCGCGCTTCAACTCCTCGATCTGGTCCCACACCTGCCGCCGCGCCTGCGGGTCGAGGCCCGTAGTGGGCTCGTCGAGGAAGAGGAGTTCGGGATCGCCGATGAGCGCGCATCCGAGCGCCAGCCGCTGCTTCTGCCCGCCCGAGAGCGTGCCCACCCGGGCGCCGCGTTTCTCCTCGAGACGGACCAACGCGATGACTGCCTCCGGCTCAGGGCCCTGGCTGAAGAAACTGCGGAAGAGCGTCAGCGTCTCGAGGACGGTGAGCTTGTCGGAGAGCTGCGTGTCTTGAAGCTGGATGCCGAGCCGCTGGCGCAGCGCCAGCGCGTCGGTGGCCCACCGCCGGCCCAGCACCTCGACGTCGCCCGCGTCGGCCTCCGTCAGGCCCTCGCAGATCTCGATCGTCGTCGTCTTCCCCGCGCCGTTCGGCCCGAGCAGGCCGAAGCACTCGCCGGTGCGCACCTCGAGGTCGATGCCGTCAACGGCGACGACGTCCTTGTAGGCCTTGCGCAGGCCACGAACACGTAGGGCAGGGGAGGACGAGGGCAAGTTAGCTGTCAAGAATAGCTTTAACCACGAAGCTCACGAAGAGGCACGAAGAAGACCAAACACGGAAGAGGATGGAGACTCGGCGGACGCGGAGGGTTCCCCTCCGTGAAGCCCGGCGTCACCCTGGCGGCCCAACAGATCGGGTTGACGATCTCGGGTCTTCTCTTCGTGCCCTTCGTGTTGAAGGCTCTTATGACTGCCCAAGCCGCGCCTTGCGGCTCGCCGTCTCCGCCGGCCACCGCGCGCGGTTGATGCTGCCGAGCGGCGCGCTTGCCGGCGTCGAGTTCTTGGTAACGTCGATGTACTGCGCCTCGCACGCCTCCTCGGCGAACATCGATCCGTGCACGAGCGTGAGACGGCCGACGACATGGAAAGGCGCCCGGCGCTCTTTCCATTCGATGCTGGCGTTCTCGATCCAGTAGCCGGCCTCGCGCCGACGTCCCCAGTGCCGCATCTTCTTTGTGTCGAGGAACTGGAGCGCGAAGTCGAAGGCGCTCACGTGGGCGTCCTGCGTCACGTGACGGGTGATTTCGTCCTGCAGGCAGTTGGGCGTGCCGTCCAGCGGCTGCGCCGGGTTGGCGGCGCTCGGCGTCGCGGAGTACTTGATGACGTCCGTCGCGCCGTGGCAGTACGGCACCGTGCTCCAGTAACG
>JANOGJ010000800.1:0-8088 GCA_031405995.1 Acidobacteriota bacterium | reverse complement strand
GCGAGCGCGATGAGCCCGGCCTGACGCTGCGCCGCCGAGGCGAGGAATACGATGCCGATCGACACGACGAGTGCGGCCACCGGCACGACGGCACCGAGCGGAATCGTGAACGGCGCGCGGCCCGATCGCCGCCGGAACGCGAGCACGGCCGCGCACGTCCCCGCGTAGACGACCAGCCGTGAGATCGCGCTGACCCTGGCGAGCTCGGCAAACGACCCCGACAAGGCCAGCGCCAGCGCCAGGGCGGACGTGAAGGCGATGGCGTAGTCCGGCGTCCTGAACCGCGGGTGGACGTGGCCGAACCAACCCGGCAGGTCGCCCTGCTCGGCCAGCGCGAAGAGATTGCGCGATCCGGACAGCGACTGGCCTACGTTGTTACCTGACATCGACACCACCGCGCCGGCCGTGAGCATCAACGCGCCGCCGGCGCCCATGAAGATCAGGGCCGCATCGGCGAGCGGCGTCTTGGACGCGGCGAGGCCGGGGAACGTCCCGACCGACACGATCTGCACCGCGATCATCACGGCGCCGGAGATCAGGATCGTCCCGACCATCGCGAACGGCATCGCGCGCACGGGATCCTTCGCCTCCCCGGCCGGCACCGGCACGACCTCGTAGCCGCCATACGCGAAGATCAGGATGAGCGCCGACGCGCCAAGCTGCGACCAGTCCAGCGGCGCGGCCGGCCCGAGCGCCGCGAACGAGATGTGCGGCAGCCCCAGCAGGACAAACAGCACGAGCGGCGCGAGCTTGCCGACCGTCAGCGCGTTCACCACCCACGCGCTCTGCCGGATGCCGCGCACGTTGAGCGCCGTGATCGCGACGATGACGCCGGTGATGATCGTCATGCGCAGGGCGCCCGCGCGCAGGTCCGGCCAGTAGTAGCCGAGCGCGTCGGCAAGTCCGTTGATCACGCTGGCCCACGCCGTGACCCGCGTGACCCACATCATCCAGCCGACTTCGAAACCGGCGAACCGGCCGAACGCCTCCCGGGTGTGGAGGTACGATCCCCCGGTGCCCTGGAACCGGCTCGACGCCTCCGCAAAGCACAGGCCGATGAGCAGCGAGACCACGCCGGCGGCGACGAACGCGATCCAGCTCCAGCCGCCGCCGAGGCTGGCGGCGAGCGTCGCCGGCACGATGAAGACCGACCCGCCGATGACCTGATTGACGCCAATCGCCGTCAGATCCCAGCGGCCGAGCGCGCGGACCAGCGACGGCGACGCGGGCGGCGTCGGCGGCGACGACAATTCGGCCTGCGGCATGCGGATGTCGGCAGGTTGTATCATGCTTCGCGTTCGGTTCCGGTAGTCCCATGGCCCAGTACCCGCGCGACGTCCTGCCCGCGACCGCCTTCACGCTGCCGTCGCGCTATTACACCGACCCGTCGGTGTTCGCGCGCGAGCTCGACGTCTTCTATCGGCGCCGGTGGATCGGCGTCTGCCGTTTGGAAGAACTGCGCGTGCCTGGCGCGTACGTGACGCGCGAGGTCGCGGGCCACCACCTGATCATCGTCCGCTCAGCCGACGGCACGGGCGTGCGCGCGCTCCAGAACGTCTGCCGGCACCGCGGCACCCGGTTGTGCGACGGCGAGGCCGGCCAGTTCAGCGGCTCGATTCAGTGCCCGTATCACGCGTGGACGTACGACTACGACGGCCGGCTCATCGGCGCGCCCCACATGGACGGCTCGCCCGGCTTCTCGAAGGACGAGTTCCCGCTCGGCACCGCGCGCGCGGCGGTGTGGGACGGCTTCGTCTTCGTCTCGCTGGCGCCATCGGGGCCGTCGCTCGAGGCGCAGCTCGCCAGCCTGCCCGAAAAGTTCAAGTCCTGGCGCATGGGCGAGCTCGTGCGCGCGCACCGGATCGTCTACGACGTCCGCGCCAACTGGAAGCTCATCGTCCAGAACTACAATGAGTGCCTGCATTGCCCGACGCTCCATCCGACGCTGAACAAGCTCTCGCATTACCTGAGCGGCGACAACGAGCCCCTCCAGCCGACCTACATGGGCGGCCGCATGGACCTCGTCGAGGGCGTGCAGACGATGTCGATGGACGGCACATGCCCGCGCGATCCGCTGCCGGGCCTGTCGGCGGCCGATCGGCGGCGCGTCTACTACTACTCGGTCTTCCCCAACTTTCTGGTGGCGCCGCATCCGGACTACGTGCTCACGCACACGCTCTGGCCCGCCGCGCCCGACCGCACGCGCGTCGTCTGCGAGTGGCTCGTGCACCCGGACGAAGCCGCGAAGCCGGCGTTCGACCTCACCGACGTGACCGAGTTCTGGGATATGACGAACCGGCAGGACTGGAACGTGTGCGAGCTGGCGCAGCGGGGCATCAGCTCGCGCGGATACCGGCCCGGGCCGTACTCGAATCGTGAAGACCTGTTGCACGCGTTCGATCGATTCATCGTTGACACTTTGGGCGACTTGCCGGAGAGCGAGAGATACGACCGATGACTGAAATCTATTTGGCGACACGCGTGCTGCATGTCCTACTCGGCTCGTTCTGGATGGGCGCGATCGTGTTCGTCGCGTTCTACCTGATGCCGGCGGTGCGCGACGCCGGGCCGGACGGGGCCAAGGTGATGTCGGGACTGGTCCGAAGGCACTACCTGAACGTCGTGCCGATCGTCGCGCTCGTCAACATCGTGTCGGGCTTCTGGTTGTACTGGCGGTACACGGGCGGATTCGACCGCGCGCTGAGCGGAACCCCGGGCGCGATGGTGTTCGGCACGGGCGGGATTCTCGCCGTGATCGCGCTGCACATCGGGTTTCTCAGCATGCGCCGCAACATCCTGCGGGCCATGACGCTGGCCGGCCAGGCGGCGCACACCGCGGACGCCGCGGAAAAGGCGGCGCTCGTCGCGCGCGCCACCGCCTTGCGCCTGCGCGCCGCCAAGGCCGCGCCCATCGTCGCCATCCTGTTGATCGTGACGACGGCGCTCATGGCGCTGGGTCACTATGTGTAACGAAATGGAGGCCGGGTCTTTAGACCCGGCTCTCTGGCGGGGCTGAAGCCCCGCCCTCCATTGAACCGGAGTTAATTCCATGACCAAACGCCAGATGTCTGCTCTTGCAACGATGCTCGCCCTGACGCTCGCGGTTCCCGCCGCGCAATCGCCCCAGACCGCCGTGCCCGCGTATCCATCGGGCCGCGTGCTCTCGCATCGCGACCAGGCGCCGCTCGTGCGTCAGTGGATCGCCCGCCGCTTCGACGACGTGCTGCCCGGGCTGATGCGCCGAGAGGGCATCGACATGTGGATCATCGTCTCGCGCGAGTACAACGACGACCCGGTGTTCCGGTCGATGGCGCCGCTCACGACGTTCTCGTCGCGCCGGCGGACGATCCTCGTGTTCTCGGATCGTGGCGGCAAGACGGTCGAGCGCTTGTCGGTGGGCCGGTTCGACTACGAGGGGCTTTACACGATGGTCGCGACGCCCAACGACGGCCAGTGGGACGGTTTGAAGAAGCTCGTCGCCGAGCGCGATCCGAAGGTCATCGGCATCAACACGTCGGAAGCGTGGAACCACGCCGACGGACTCACGGCCAACGAGAAAGACAACCTGATGAAGACGCTCGGCCCGACGTACTCGGCCCGCGTGAAGAGCGCCGAGATGCTGGCCGTCGGCTGGCTCGAGGTGAAGCTGGCGGAGGAGACCACGGCGTTCCGGCACGTGATGACGATCGCGCATCAGGTCATCCGCGAGGCGTTTTCGAACGAGGTCATCACGCCGGGCAAAACGACGACCGAGGACGTCGTCTGGTGGATGCGCCAGCGGGTCGCGGACCTGGGATTGGGATCCTGGTTTCACCCGTCAGTCAGCATCCAGCGCGCGGGCGGACAGGTGCCCGCGTCGCGCGTCATTCTGCCTGGCGATCTGCTCCACACCGACTTCGGCCTCGTCTACCTCGGCTTCTCCACCGACACGCAGCATCACGCCTACGTGTTGAAGCCGGGTGAAACGGACGCGCCGGCCGGGATCAAAGCCGGGCTGGCCGCGGCGAACCGGCTGCAGGACTTGACGATGGCGCACGCGAAGCTCGGCGGCACGGGCAACGCGGCGCTCGCGGGCGCGCTCGCGCAGGCGAAGGGCGAGGGCCTCACGCCGTCGATCTACTGCCATCCCGTCGGCTATCACGGCCACGCCGCCGGCCCGCCGATCGGCATGACCGACTACCAGACCGGCGTGCCCGTGCGCGGCGAGTACATCTTCCGGCCCGACACGTGGCACTCGATCGAGCTCAACGCCTCGCACCGCGTTCCGGAGTGGAACAACCAGATCGTCCGCTTCGCGCTCGAGGAGGACGCCGCCCTGCTCGCGACCGGCTGGGACTGGATCGACGGACGACAGACGCGGTTGTACTTGATCAAATAACACGGAGCGACGGAGGTACGGAGGGCGCGGAATCGGGTTGGGGTACCCCAACGATGCCTCCGTCACTCCGTTACTCCGTGTTAGGAGCTCTTGTAGTACTAGAATGACCGTCGTGCGATCCGTTCTTGTCCTCGCCACGGCGGCGCTGACGATCGGCGCCGCTCGCCCGCAACCGGACACCACGGGCTTCGAGGTCCAGAAGGTCGCGGAGGGCGTCTACGCGGCGATTCGCAAGGGCCCGCCGGGCCTGATGTTCGACGCGAACAGCATCTTCATCATCAACGACGCCGACGTGATCGTCGTCGACACGAACATCACGCCCTCGTCGGCCCGGGCGACGCTCGCCGCGCTCAAGGCGCTGACGCCGAAGCCGGTGCGCACGGTCATCAACACGCACTGGCATGACGACCACATCGTGGGCAACCAGGTGTATCGCGAGGCCTTTCCGAGTGTCGAGATCATCGCGCACGCGCGATCGGCGAACGCGATGGCGACGACGGGCGCGGCCAACCGGAAGCAGCTCGTCCAGATGGGCCCGACGATGGTCACGCAGCTGCGGAACTCGATCGAGCAGGCCAAGAGCATGGCGGGCGGCGCGATCAACGACGAGGAACGCGCGAGCTATCGCAGCGACGTCGCCGCCGCCGAGCGGTACTTCGCCGAGGCCGCGAGCATCAATGACGTGGCGCCGACGACGGTGGTGACCGACCGGCTGGCGATCACGCGCGGCAAACGGCAGATTGAAATCCTGCACCTGGGCCGCGCGCACACGGGCGAGGACCTCGTCGTGCACCTGCCGCAGGAGCGTCTGGTCATCACGGGCGATTTGATTGCGTGGCCCATTCCGCTCATCGGGTCCACGTCGTATCCGGCGGAGTTCGGCCCCGCGCTCGAGAAGCTGGCGGCCTTGAAGCCGTCGATTCTCATCCCGGGCCACGGGCCGGTGATGCGGAACCTCGACTATCTCCGCCTGGAGACACGGCTCGTGACGTCGCTTACTGAGCAGGTCGCCACGGCGATCGCGCGTGGCGCGAGTACCGCGCTCGAGGCCCGCAAGACCGTGAACCTCACCGAGTTCGAAAAAGCCTTCGCCGGCGACTCGCGCCTGCTGCAGTTCATCTTTGGCAACTACGTCACGGACTCCGGCATTCGAGCCGCGTACCGGACGATCAAGAAATAACCGCGCACGGCCTGTCTTGAAACACGGAGGTCCGGAGGTACGGAGAGCCCGGCGTCAGCCGGCGGGCAAAGCCCTCCGCGTCTCCGCGTCCTCCGTGTTTGCTCTCGTTCGTGAGGTTCGTCGCTATCGCTTCAGGATCGCCGCTCTCGTCGCGCTCGCCCATCGCTCCAGCCGATCGCGGTAAGCCTCGGCGAGGTCCGGACGCCCGAGAGAACGGTCGTCGGTTTCCTTGGGATCGCGGCACACGTCGAACAGGCGCGGCCGGCGCGAATCCAGGTCGACGATGGCCTTCCAACAGCGGTCGCGCAGTCCGAGCCAGCCGACGGCGTAGTCGGTGTGGAAGAGCGCCATGCGCTCGCGCGGCAGGAGCAACGACGCGCCCTCGTGCAGCGGCGACGCCGGCAACCCGAGCAGGTCGAGAATGGTCGGTGACGTGTCGACGACGCTCGCCACGCGGCTGACGCGAGCGGGCGCGATGCCGCCCGCGGGGACCGCGATCACGAACGGCACGCGCACGTTCTCCTCGTAAAGAAAAAGCGAATGGCCGAGGTTGGCGGCGTGCTGTTCGAACGCTTCGCCGTGATCGCCGATGACGACGAAGAGTGTCCGATCCTCGAGGCCGCGCGCGCGGAGTCCTGCGACGAGCGTGCCGAGCGCGCGGTCGCCATCGAAGATCGCGTTCTTGTAGGCCGCGAAGTCACCTTGGCCGTCAAACGGGCCCGCGTTCGGCGCGGCGTACGGGTGGTGGCCGGCCGCCGGCAGGTACGTCAGGAAGAAGCGCCGGCCCGTCTCCAGTCGATCGATCCAGGCGAGCATGCGCGCGACGGTGGCGGGCTCATCGACCCCGAAGCTCGACTGGACGTTGCCGCCGATCGCGCCGGCGTCCTCGGCCGTGTCGAAGCGCTGTTGGTCGACCACCGACTGCATCCCCAGATACGCGAAGCGGCCCGAGTGAAATAGCCCGGTGCGGTAGCCGGCGTCCGAGAGCAGCGCGGGCAGGGGCGCGCACGCCGAGGCGGCGTGCTCCTCTGCCGTCACGTCGAACGCCGGCGCGCGCGCGCAGAGCACGGCGAACAAACCCTTGATGCTCTCGGGATACGCCGCGTAGGCCGACTCAAACACCAGGGCCTGCCGGGCCAGCGCCGTGAAGTTGGGCGTCGGGTCGTCGGGCGCGCCATGGATCGCGAGATACTGCGCCGCCGTGGACTCGAGGACGACGAGGACCACGTTGCGGCCCCGGGCGACGCCGCCCAGACCTGACAAGTCTTCAGTCGCGCCGTCGGCGACTGGACTCGCCCGCCAGTCCGCGACCTCCGTGCGCGCGGCGATGCGCGGAGTCGCCGTCGAAATGAGGGCGGTGACGGCGTTGCGGTGCATCCCGCGCGTGTCGACACGCGAGGCGGACCACGGCCCCACCACGACCAGCACGGCGGCGCCCGTCGTCAGCACCAGACGAACGCGCGAGCCGAGGCGGCCCATCAGCCACGGCAGCGCGATCGCCGCCAGCGCGACGAGCGCGATCGCGCCAAGGCTCGACGCCGTGACGTAGTACCAAATCGAATCGGCGAGCGGCCCGCCCACCGCGCGCCACATCGGGACCGTGAGGGGCGACGAGAGGACCCACGCGACGGGCACATTCAGCGCCGCGTAGCCGGCGATGGCGGCGTAGGGCGCCCACATCCAGCGCGGCCGCCGCAGCGCGGCGTCGATCGCCCAGAACACGAACCCCACGGCCACGTCGTGCCACACGAACGCCGCGGGCGACCAGACCGACCACGGCAGATCGCGATGGCCCATCGCGAGCGCGCGGGCGAGGATCAGCACGGCCACGAGGCTCGTGGCCAGGTACGGCGTCCGGCGCGGCGCGACGCTCCCCGTACTCACGCCTGGTTCGAGACGATCAGATTGAGGCGCTTCAGCAGCAGCCAGGAGACGACCGCCGACGACCCGCGAGACGCGACAATCCAGTCGTGCACCAGGACGATCCGCGCCGGCGGCTGCGAGTAGACCTTTCGGCGATCGCCGCTGAACGACAGCGGAATCACGACGAGATCGGCGTCGATGGAGTCGCCGGGTTCAAACGCCCGGCGCACCAGGCGGACGTCGTCGCCAAGAAACGGCCGCGCGAGGTCGAGGTGCGCGGCCGATGCGTCGACGATCGTGATCTCAGCCTCGGGCAGCAGGTCGCGCAGCACGAGCGCCGTCCGGGGAAAGAGCCCGCCGCCGACAATGGTCACGCGATGCGCGTCGCGGAATTGCGGCAACAGCCGGCGGAACGCGCGCGCGTGCGCGGAGAGCACGAACCGTTGCAGGACGCGCGACCGCAGCACCAGACGCTCGAGCCCCTCGAGCCCAATCGCGTCCAGCCATCGAAAGACCGGCGGCCATCGGCTGCGCGGCGCGCCGGGCGACACCTGCTGTCCGAGTTCCGTCCAGTGCGCGCCGGGCCGGCGGTGATGCTCGACGTGCAGCCCGTCATTAAAAAAGAGGAGGTTGTACAGACGGCCGTAGTGGCTCATCGTGCCGCGCG
>JANOGJ010000260.1:0-33649 GCA_031405995.1 Acidobacteriota bacterium | reverse complement strand
ATCGCAAGCATCGAGGACGCCCGAACGACATCGGCCTCCGCGTCGGCTGCCGCGTGGGCTGCCGCGCGGGATGCCGCGTTGGATGCCGCGTCGGCTGCCGCGTTGAATGCCGCGTGGGTTGCCGCGTGGGTTGCCGCGTTGGCTGCCGCGTCGGCTGCCGCGCGGGCTGCCGCGCGGGATGCCGCGTCGGCTGCCGCGTTGAATGCCGCGTGGGTTGCCGCGTGGGTTGCCGCGTTGAATGCCGCGTTGGATGCCGCGTGGAATGCCGCGTTGGATGCCGCGAGCAAGAAACTCGAACCGACGAAGATTGGCCTACAGGAGTCGGCGTTCGCGCTTCTTGATCGGTTGATTGATCCCTGTTCGAAGGCCATCGACGCGCCGTCCATCACGGCGTACATGGGCGAAAGGAGTGATGCCGAATGCTGACCGTGCTGTTCCTGTCCGTGATCCTCGGAGTCGTGGTCGACGACGGGGTTCCGTTCTAAACAACGCGGGCCGGGATCGTGAGTCCAGGCCCCATCTAGGGAAGTCTTAACCGTTGGGAGGAGAGTAACACAATGACCGAATCGCTAGTCAAGATCGAGGACATCGGCACCGCGATGGACCGACCATCGCCGCGTGCCATCATCCGACAAGCCACCGAGGAAGCCAACGTCCTCGCGGAAGTGATCGAGGGGCAAAGGCTGTTCTCGATGATCCAGGGAAAGAAGTTCGTCCGCGTCGAGGGGTGGGTGACACTCGCCACGCTCCGCGGCTGCCTCCCGCGTGAGGTCGCCGTGCACGAGATGCCGGAGGGTCGGTACGTGGCCGAGGTCGAGCTGGTCCGCATGAGCGACGGGATGGTGCTGACCCGCGCGTCGGCCGAGTGCGGCGGGCCGGACGATCGCGTGTGGATGGGGCGCCCGCAGAACGCGCGCCGCAGCATGGCGATCACTCGTGCCACCGGGAAGGCGTGCCGCATCGCGTTCGCTTGGGTGCTGTCGCTGGCAAAACGGTACGAAACGACGCCAGCGGAGGAGATGGATCACGTCGGCTCATTCAGTGAGGAGCGCACCGACCCAACGTCACTGGGGACACAACAGGCGGCTACGAGCCGACCGCCTGCCCGTGACGCCTCGCCGGCCTGGCGCGGGAAGCTCGTCAAGTTCGAGACGAAGGAAGGCAAGTCGCCAAAGGGACCGTGGACGCTCTACACGTTCCACGGTGCTTACGGCGAGAAGTTCGGGACGTTCTCCAAGACCATCGCGGAGGGCCTGATCGCTCTCGACGGGCACTTCGTCGAGATCATTTCCGAGATGACGGCGAAGGGCAACGCGACCATCACAGAGTACCGGGACGTGACGACAGAGGAGGCGCCTTTCAGTGAGTGACGCCATCGCCACCATCAACACCGAACAGGTCGAGCGCGAGGTCGCCCCTGTTATCGCCGCCGCAGACGCCCTCGTCGTCCGCAACGTGGAAGAGCACGCGGCGGGGCTGGCGCTGATCGCTCGCATCATGGACGCACGCGACCGCGTGAAGCTGTTCTTCAAGCCGTCCATCGAAGCCGCGATGGAGTCCAAGCGCAAGGCCGAGGCGGCGCGCCAGGAGGTCGTCGCGGCGCAGGATCACTTCCTGGCGCCGATCTTAACCGCGCTCGATACGGCGAGCGGAACGTGCAAAGCGTTCGAGGCAGCCGAGAGGCAGGCAGCGGCCAAGGTGCAAGAGCACCTCCACGCCGAAGCGCTCGCCAAGCAGGACGCGCAGCGCGAGCTAGACGCCGCGATGGCCGACACCGAGGATGAGGCCGAAGATGCGTTGACGGCTCCGTTGCCGCCTCCTCCTGTTGCGATCGTGCGCCCCGAGGTGGCGAAGGTGGCCGGCGTGTCCACGCGCGAGACGTGGGGCGCGGAGATCGTAGACATGGCCGCATTCAAGGCGTGGGCTGGCGGCAACCAGTCGAACAACTTCTACGTCGAACCGAACATGGTCGCGCTCAACTCCCGCGCTCGTGCCGAGAAGGGCGCGATGGCGATCCCTGGCGTCAAGGCTGTGTCGATCCTCACGCACTCGCGGCGCTAACGGAGGCTCAGATGTCGAAGTCGGGTAGGGACTTGGTGGAGCGGTGGAAGGCGTTGGAGACGCTACTCCGCAGTCAATTCACGCACGACGACACCTACGCATTCACTGTTGCCGCTGTCAAGCGCATCCCCAAGTGGGAGCCGGATGCGCAGGAGGCGGCGGTGAACACAAGCTGTCGCCATCGCGCTCTGCTCAAGTCGATTGCAGGTGACATCTTAGACTCCGGTGGGGTCAATCGCGGCGACTACGATTCGATGGCGATTGTCGAGGACGTGCGCGCGGAGTTCGAGCGGCTGAAACGCGAGCCCGCTCCGCAAGCCGTGGGCGAGACGGAGTTGATGGAAGCGATCCGTCTGGCTCTGGTCAAGGCCGACTGGATGAGCGGTGACGTGACGGACGCGGCAAGGGTCGCGGCCCGCGCCATCCTTCGCGCAGCCGGGGTGGAGGTGGGGGATGAGGGTTAACACCGATTACGTTGAGCAGATAACCAAGACTGGCACCTATGAATGTGACGGAGACGAGATCGACACGGACTCCTTGCACGACGACCTCGCCGCCGACCTTCTCGACGCCCGCGCTGAGGTGGCGAAGCTCACCGAGCAGCGGGATGCGTTGAGGGCTGCGTTAGCTGAGATCGCTGAGGGTCGTGGCCGCTTTAGCCTTGACCACCACGAACACGCGATGAACACCATCGAGGATATGAAGGCAATCGCTTGCGGTGCGTTGGGGGGGGGGCGATGACCACAAGTAGGCAGGAGGCGGCGCGGTGGTTATCAGAGGCGTGGGGCGACTCCGGTAAGGCTGAAGAAATGCTCCTCACCCTCACCGAGCGAGAATCGAATCGGGAAGATGAGTCCAGCGGCAGGACAGCGGGTCGCACCCGTGAGCAGATTGGCGAGGAGCGTGAGGTGCTTGTGGCCGGTACGCCGATGCCGAAAAAGCCCCGCCCAGGTTCGACTCCTGGGACTCCCGACCAAGACACCCCCACGCCACCATCGGACGCGACCCGCGATTGCGATTGCTGCGGGGACACGCACGATTCGCCCCTTGAACGTGAGATCCCGTGTCATCACACCGTTGGCAACTTGCGACAACTGGCCCGCGCCTGCGGTGCGTTGGGGGATGGCGATGAGTCGTAAGCGCCTCTCAGCCGACCAATGTGTTGCTAGGGTCGCAAATGGTTTCGGGCCGCGCTGTTTGCGCCGCGCAACTACTGGAGTGACGTGTAGGCAGCACGTCCCACGCTACGCCAAGACAGCCGACGCTCGCGACCGGGAGATCGTGGCGAAGGCGGGGCCGTGGATTGTTCACGAGTTCCCCGACGAGGAATACGCGGTGATACCGAACATGGTCGTCGCTGCGGGTGAAAGCGAAAGTCTCTATACGGAGCGATGGTTGGCAGCCTGCGAAGCCCTCGCCCGCATCGCAAACAGGATTGTGAAGGAGGGGACGAAATGAGCGCCCACTACCGGATTGTCCGCGACGGCCACGCCGGTTACGAGGTTCAACTGTGGCGCTGGTGGCTCCCTGTGTGGTTACAAATCGGCATTAACACCCACGCAACGATTGACAAAGCTGAGGCGTTTGCTACGCGCCATGCCGATTATGTTGTCAAACTACTCGGACGAATCGAGCCGCAGGAGGAGTCCAGCGATGACCACAAGTAGGCAGGAGGCGGCGCGGTGGTTATCAGAGGCGTGGGGCGACTCCGGTAAGGCTGAAGAAATGCTCCTCACCCTCACCGAGCCGGGGCCAAGTCGATTCAAGCCAAGTCGCTTCGGGTACTGTCCCGAATGTGGTGTCGATTGGGAGTACCACGTTCTGCATTCTTCTGCGGCCCCGAGCGTGCCCACGCGAGACGGTGGGTGCGTTCACTCGCCTCCCGGCGCTGTACCATGCGCCGAGTGTGTTCCCGCGCCCTCGCCCACGCCACCATCGGGCGGGCTATTAGCACCGGAGCAACATGAGCACATGCGCCTTACCGGATCGGTGGTGCTCAACCCCGAGGCGATTGGCGACCCCTACGCGATGCCTGTAGTTCAACTGAGCCCGGAGGTCGCCGCGTCATTCCGAAGCGCAGCCACACCCAAGCCCGCGCCGGGGAGTGGGAAGTTCGAGAAGGCGTTGGATTACGCGCTCATGTGCGAACGTTCCTGGCACACCGGGGACACGTCGGCGCAGGGCACACAGCGACGAGCCAAAGCCCGCGCCGCCGTCATCGCGGCGTACGAGGCGAAGCCTGTGATCTCGCTTGAGGGCCAAGCGGTGCTTGACGAAGCGAACAACGAGATCGTGCGCCTCCGCGCCGAGGTCGAGTTTCTAAAGGGTGAAGTGAAAGCGGCTGAGACGCGCAGCGGTGTGGCGAACGTCGTCGCGCAGATGGAAGCGCAAATCGAGGCCGAGCGGAAGGCGCGGATCGAATGCGACAAGCATCGACTCGACGAAATGGCAAACGCGGCGAAGGCGCATGGTGTTGCGCTAGTTGCGACAGACCGAGCGGATGCCGCCGAAGCCGACCGCGACTCCCTCGCGGAGCAGCTCTCGCGCTCAGTTGCTAGGGGGGACGTAGATGGAACCACAAAAAGCTAAGCACACTTACCATCGCTGGGCCGTACTGTGGGATTCGCGATCAAGGAGGAACCCGTCGCGACACCTCATGCTTTGGGACGCCCTCCAGTTCAAGACGTTTCTAACACGCAAGGCGGCGCGAGAATGGGCCGAGAAGCACTTCGGGTACATCAAGGGCCGCAAGGATCTCCGAATCGAGCCGCACTGTTGGCGTATGCCGCGCCCAGTGCGTGTCAAGGTGACGGTGGAAGAGGTGGCGAGGGGGGAGAAGTGAGGGACACCGTCTCGTTCACAGTTCCAGGCGCACCGCGGGGGAAAGGTCGCCCGCGAATCGCTCGGCGTGGGGACTTCGTTCGGGCCTACACCGACGACAAGACTGCGGCTTACGAAAACTTGGTCGCCATGTCTGCATCAACGGCGCACCGCGGCCGGCCGCCAATGGACGGGCCGCTCAAGGTGACGGCGCTGTTCTACATGCCAAGGCCAAAAAGCGCGCCCAAGCGCGTCATTCTCCCCGCGACGAAACCCGATCTCGACAACATGGTCAAGGCCGTGCTCGACGGCTGCAACCAGGCCGGTATTTGGGCCGACGATTCCAGGGTCGTGTGTCTGCACGCTGTCAAGATGTACGGGAACCCTCGATGCGAGGTTGCCATCGAGAGCATGGAGCCGCCCAATGGCGAACCAAGCATTTGAAGAGACACTCGATCTCGACATGGGCGACCCTGACGACGCGCTGCTACGACCGTCGTGCGAGTGTGAATGCGAGCGCAATCTGTGGTTCGCGGTGTTGGAGCAGGCATTTCGCGATGCGACGGTGGTCCACAGGTGGCAATGGAGCAAGAGCCGGGCGACGATGGACCGAGACGACGCGATCAAGTGGTTCGCTTCCGACGAGACTGGCCCTGGCAGCTTGCGCTGGATCGTGCAGATAACCGGGCTGACGACGACGGTTGATGCGATACGGGGGAGGGTCCGCTTGTGACCAAGAAAGACGTCGAGGCCCGTCTTCCACGAACCGCCGGCACGGCGTTAGCCCTGGCACGTTGGATCGAGAACGGACAAAAGCCTCCCTGCGACTATCGCAAGAGAATCCGCAAGGCCATTCCCAAACTAAAAAAGTTGTTGTAGCGTCGCGCTACCGCCGGGGGTCGAACATTGGAAGCCCAAGCGTTGCCTGACGCTCTGCCGCACGATCTGTTCACTGAGCGTGCCGTCATCGGTTCCCTATTGCTGGAGCCACACCGCGTTGGCGAGGTGGCGGCGCTCCCGGTCACGGCTTTCTATTCCGAGCGGCATCGGTTCATCTTCCGCGGCATCGCCCAGACACTGGTCAAGCACGGGACCTGTGACCTGATCCTGTTGCATCGGCATCTGTGCGACACGGACCAACTGAAAGGGGCCGGTGGCGCCAAATACCTGGCCGAGCTCCACGCTGGCGCTTGGACGGCCAGCAACATCACCCACTACGCTGGGGTCCTGCGTGAGTTGGAAGCCCGCAGGGACGCGATCACTGGGGCGACAGCCGCTGCCACGCTCGCCCAGACGGAAGGCTCTGAGGCCGTCCGGGCCGTGCTGGTCAGTCTGTCGAAGCGGTTGGAGCGGCAGGACGAGCCCGCGCTGCGTGAGATCGACATTTGGGCTGCCTGCAACACACCCATATCTCCGATCCCGTGGATCGCGGAAGGCTGGCTCGCTGAGGACGATCGGGTCATCTTCGGCGGGGAGTGGGGAACGGGGAAGAGCCTGATTGTCGACGACTTGGTCCTGGCTGTTACGAGCGGGATCGACTGGATGGGGATGATCCCGGTCATCAAGACCGGGCCGGTGCTCTACGTCGACGAAGAGAACCCGAGTCGCGTCGTCGAGAGCCGATTCTACCGGATGGTGCGGGGCCGCGGGCTTGACCCGACAGAACGCCGGCCGATCCGCTACCTGACACGCAATCGTATCAAGCTCGATCAGCCGCGCGGCCTAGCAGCACTTCGCCGCGTGATGGATGTTCAGCGGCCTGTCCTGGTGATTCTCGACTCGATGGCTCGCTTCCACACCCGATCGGAGAACGACAACTCCGAGATGTCGGCCTTTCTGGACGAGGCCCTGATGCCTCTCTGCATCGACTACGGGTGCGCGTTCGTGATCCTTGACCACATGCGGAAGCCGGGGAAGGACGACGAAAAACAAGAGGTAGCCCACCGCATCCGCGGCGCCGGGTCAAAAATGGACATCACCGACACGGGTTGGGTGATCTACGGCGACCGGAACACGGACGAGCGCACGTTCGAGTGCCGAAAGAACCGATCCGGCGAGGCTCTGCCTGGATTCCTGACGACGAAATGGGTCAAGGGTGGTGATTCTGAGGACCCGTGGGCTCGGGTCGAGGCAACGGCGCCGAAAGCCGGGTGCGACATGGCGATCTGGACTCACCTGGCTCGTTCAGGTGACGATGGAGCTCTCAGGAAGGACGTTTTCGACCAGGCCGTAACGGCCGGGTTCGGTCGGCGCGGACTCGAAAAGGCCCTGGCGACGATGACGAGCCAAGGCAAGGTCAAGCGCGGCAAGGATCACGGGAAGCTCGTCAGGTTGTGGCTGACGCAGAATGCGCCAGCAGAAGCGGAATGACCGCCTCAACGGTAATCTGGATCGTTCGGCGCCTGACTCGGTCGTCCCGCGGCTTCGGACTCTCGTAGGGCTCGCGCGATTGCCTGGCGAATCCAGTCAATCGGATGCAGCCCGACTCGGTCGGCCGCGACGCAGATAGCTACCCACAGCTCGGACGGAATTCGGCCCGGAATGCGAATGCTGGGCATTGGTTAACCTCGGCCTAGAAAGGCATATCTGGTCGCCTTTGCATCGTAACGGAATCTGCTCGTTTTAATTGAGGTCCGCGCGAACCCTCGGTCATCGTCACGGGCTCGGGGATGACCCAAGGTCTGCCTTTACCCTTTTCGGCTCGCATTGCCCCGACCAGGCGGCCTTGCTGGCAGAGCAGCCTAACCCGTGCCGTTGACATCTCGAGGAGGGCAGCGGCCTGATCTACCTTCATGGTCCGCTTCCGGCGCTTGCGGTCGATCCGTACCGCCATGTAGGCATTGTCCTCGATCCGTCGCCTTGCAGCGTCCTGCGCTTCGTCCATCCGTTCGCGGAAACTCGGTTCATAGGCAAACCAGTCCATACGCTCACCTCGTGACCCGAAGCGGGCCGGGTTACTTGCGCTCGTCAGCGGCAGACTTACTGCCGGACGGGGCAGAACGCCCCGTTTCGCGCTTACTTCCTGATAGCTAAATCAAAAGATCCGCACGAATTGTAAACGCGGAATCCCGAGAACCCTTCCTCCGCGATAGGGGACAAATAGTCCCGGGACCGGCCAACGAACCACGCGCCGGCAATACCTAGAGAATTCGAGTTAACTCCGGGCTCCGCGGGCCGAAAGGATCGGTCTTCGCATCGTTGGCAAGCGTCTGTCATCGGGTCAAAGTCGCTAAGCGTGCGTACGTACAGGCGGCCTTGATTCTTGCGAATAAAACTCTTGACTGTCGCTAGTGTGATCTCTGCCATAGAAACCTCATGCCGCATCGCGGCGGGTTAACGGGTTACACGTTCGCCAGAGAAGGGGTACAGGCGACCGGACTCTCCCTCACCGTACCGTCGCTGCGGGAAGTACCAGGAGAGAATCCGCCGACACGAGCGGGCCAGCTGCGAACACCGCTTATGCTCGTGCTCCGTTCGTCCGATACTAGGGTTAGTCGCGTAGTTGTAGGTATTGCATAGGTGGCGCAAATGCGCGTCGGAACCTTTATTGATTCGCATGGTCTACTCCGTCTCCGCGCCATAAGGCTAGGTGGAAGCTGGAAGGGTTACGCATGTCACAAGTGACGGGATCTTTCGCCTTGCCGTAAGTACGCGCGGTCAACACCTTAACGGGGAAATCCTTTGGTACTAGCATCACTCCCCCCCCTTCGCCAGGGCGGCCCCTGCGCGCTTACACGCCTCATACACCGATCCGCCTTCGTTCCATTCCTTACCGTCATTGTGGGGATCGTCCGATAGGTCGAGGAGCGCGGCGTAGCAAGCGTCAAGCGCCTCCCGCAGCGCGGTGTTTTCGGCCCGAAGCTCCCGCGCTTCAAGCAGAGCCCCGTCAAGCGCTGACACTTCAACGAGCGAGCGCAAATGCTTCACCGCTTCCGCAAGCTGCGCGCGGAGGGTCACGACCTCGGCTCTTAAGACTTCGCTTGTAACGTTGATTTGTTCCATCGACTCTCTCCTCATGCCCGTGTAGGGCGGGAATGTTGTGCAAGGGGAATCTACCGTTAGCACAACGGTTATGCACGGGGAAAATGCTAGGTACGAATCATTCTCTTGCTTTGTTTGAATGGCTTGTAGTGATAACCCTTTATGCTCGGCCTGCGCTTGCAATGGCAAATTCTGCAAAGCCATTCAACTTCGAGCGGTTTCGAATAATCGGCATGATGCCCGTCAGGCTTGCACGGCCAACAGCACGCCGAGCATTTCTCGGGGCGAATCAAGGCCCCAGACTTCAATGCCTTCCAAACAGCCGCGTGGGCTCTGCGCTTGTACGGGTCGTTTGTGTCCATGCCGCGATGTTATCAACTGCTAGAACTGAGTGCAAGTGTTTACGCCCTCATACCGTACGTTTCCCCGGCCGCAGAATTCTTACAAAGTCGATACCGCCAAGGGCGCTAAGAAGAGTACACGGGCGGTATAGCCCAAAACCGGCCTACCGTCCGATATCGCCGTACCGCCTAATGATGTAAGAGCGCTTGAAAAGCGCGCGCTCTTACGCATTCTGATTTGATGGGAGATCGCGCCAAGGCGCGTGACGCCCACTCGCTCTGCGCCCCTTCGGGGCCGCTCGCGGCGACACGCTTGAAGGATGACCGCAGACCCGGAACCGGGCACCGGACCTGCCGGATGGAAGGCATTACGCGCGCCTCCAATCCCCACCAATCTAATTGCCCAAGGTGTGTCAAAGTTGACACAGTGTGATGGAGTGTTGTAGTAGTGGGCTCGTGGGACATCCGACTCAGACGCCGGAGACGCCCGCTCCATCCGGGGGAGCGGGGGACACCGCGAAAATAGTTATGCGACCGTCCGACTTCGCAGTTCTGGACCGCCTAGTGGACGGAGAGAGCCTTGGACGGCACGCTGGCGTTAGGCTCTTAGCTCTACGTACCAAACTTGAGTACGCGCTCCCAAAGCCTAAACAAGAACACGAGCTAACCGGCTCCGTGACCATCGTAGTCCAGTCCCCCATCCCCACCCGCGCAGGGATGCTCCGAGAGGCGAAAGCCGCGCTAGTTGCGACAAGCGAGCCGGAAGTCCTTTGTTTGCAACAAGGTCCGATAACGTATATTCCGTCAACTGAAAAGGATGGAGATGACGCGGCTTCTGAGCCTGCCGTTATGGCAGTTGATGTTATGGAAGCCGGGACGCTGCACCGCGTCGGGCGCCTAAAGGCCCATCCGAGCGTGGCCATGACCGCAGAGCAGCGACGAGCCGCGGCCCGTGCCGAATGGATGGCGGATGCCCACGGCCAGCCCGATACCGTTGCGCGTAGCGAGAACGGGGACGATGGGTCGGGGGCGTGACGCGCGCACCTCGCATGGTGGGTCCCCTTTGCGGCCGGAGGGCCGGGGGCAGATTCGCGATGGCGCCGGGTCCCGCGGGGAACCCCCACGTACAGTTTTTTCATCTTTCCAAGCCTTTTTCTCAGCCTTCAATTCTTATAGGACCATAACCATTGCCTGAGATCCTGGCCTCGATCGACTACACCCCTCGTCCGTGGGCGTTGGACGTCCATCGCGGGATTGCCGCGCATCGGTTCTGGGTGATCGTGGCGCACCGTGGGAGTGGGAAGTCGTATCTCGCCGCGCATCAACTGGCGATCGAGGCGATGGAGCACGACGATTCTGTGCAGGGTCCGAACGGGCGTTACCTGTTCATCTCGCCGTTTTTGAAGCAGGCGCGGGATGTGGTGTGGGCCTACTTGAAGTCGGCGACGCGGAACGTTCCTGGGGTCGAGTACCAGGAGTCGGCGCTTCAGGTGCGACTGCCTAACGGTGCATGGGTGTGCTTGTACGGTGCGGACAACCCTGACGCCCTCAGAGGAATGCATCCTCACGGCGTTGTGATGGACGAGTGCAAGGACATGAAGCCCGAGGTGTGGGGCGAGATTGTGCGGCCGATGCTGACGTCGCACGAGGCGTGGTGCGGGTTCATCGGGACGGCCAAGGGGATCAACCTGATGTCGCAGATGTATTACCACGCCGTTGCCGACCCGCTGTGGTTCGCCGGCCTGTACGACGTGGACCGGACGAATGTGTTGTCGCCGGATGAGATCGACCTGGCTCGGAAGACGATGACGCCGCGGCAGTTCGCGGCGGAGATGATGTGCGACTTCTCGGCCGGGTCGGATTCGACGTTGATCGCGCTCGACATTGCGCGGAACGCGACGCGGCGGTTTGCCCGTGTCGACCAGTACCAGCACGCGCCTCGGCTTATGGGTGTCGACGCGGCGCGGTACGGGGACGATCGGACGGCGATTGTGATGCGGCAGGGGATCTTCATGTCGCAGCCGGTCACGTACCGTGGGCTGGACACGGGGGAAGTGATCTCCCGCATCGTGCGGACGGCCGAGACGTACAACCCGCACGCGATCTTTGTCGACGTCGGCGGGAATGCCGGGGTGTACGACGGGATCAAGAAGATGCGCTGGCCTGTCCATGCGGTCGACTTCGGGTCGTCTCCGGTCGATCGGCGGTTCCAGAACAAGCGGGCGGAGATGTGGGTCGCCATGCGGGACTGGTTGAAGGACGGGGGGATCATCCCGGACAACCAGGAGCTTTTGGCGGATCTGTGCTCGACCGAGTACGACTACCACAACACCCGCGGGAAGTTCTCGTTGGAGTCGAAAGAGGACATGCGCGCCCGTGGGATGGCGTCGCCGGACATCGCGGACGCTTTGGCCTGCACGTTTGCCTTCCCCATCGCGGCGCCTCAGACGTCGTTCTACATTCCGCCCAATAAGCGGCTGAATGACTGGAATCCACTTGATCCGGAGTATTTGTGACACCGCATACACCTGTTACACTAGCGACATGGCTAGAACTCCTGAACAGCGGCGTGCGGCTGACCGCGAACTGTCGTATCGGCGACGGGAGCAACGAGCAGCCTACGACAAGGCTTACCGAAGCTCGCCCACCTATCAGAAGCGGTTCGATCCATACAAGCGCCGTGCGAGGAAGATTCTCACGGAGTCCGTCCGCAAGGGCAAGACGGTCAAGCCAAAGGAATGCTCTCAATGCGGCTTCGAGTGTGTACCTCACGGCCACCACGAGGACTACAGCAAACCGCTTGAAGTCATTTGGCTCTGTGCCATCTGCCACGGTCTGCGCCACCGCAAAGATTAATCGGAGGCGCCGCTCGGTACCTCCAGCCCCGGAGTGGAGGTAGTCATGGAAAACGGTAGAAAGACCGTCATACTCCCAGTCATCGTGCCGCCGATCGATCTCGGTGTGTCGTGGACCGGGAAGACCCTCACGAAGTACATCCTCGATCACGCGACGTCGGAACAGAAGATGGCCGTCCTGACAGGGTACGACGCGATCGGGCCGGAAGCGTTCAAGAAGTTCTATACGGAGATGGCCGCCCGGTTCAATGCGCGCGTTGAAGCCCGCGGGCACGAGCCGAAGCCGTCCGACCAGGAATCTCGCATCGTCGTGCCCCCAGGGGTACAGGTGAACTGATGCACATGCCGAAGGTAACGCCGACACCTCCGCCGCCGGCCCCAGCCCCACGCGAGCAGGATGACGCCGTGCTCGCGGCCCGCCAGAACGAGCTCCGCCGGCAGAAGGCGCTCTATGGGCGCCGGTCGACCATCTTGACCGGATCGGGCGTCGGCGAATCGTCGCTGTCGGCCCCGACGCTGTTGGGGGCGTGATGAGGTTTCGCCCAGATCCAGCGCCCGCGGCACAGGTAGATGCCGTACCCATCCGCCAAGAGTTGTCGCTCGTGGACCTTGATGGCGTAAAGCGCCTCGACCATGCGATCGAACGTAGCCGCGTCTACGTCAGCCATGCTCAAAGCCTATCACGAAGGGCTGCGTGATGAACCCGTCCCCGGTCTCAGAGTCCAGGAGCGAGAACGCGGCGCTGTTAAGCGACCGATCGTGGTTCGATGCCTGGTATCGAGACCTGTCGGACTACTTCCAGCCGTCCCGGTCTCGCTTCCTGTCGTCCGACGCCAACAAGCCGAAGCGCAACAGCAAGAACGCGCGGAACCGTGCGATTTTGGCGGTGCGCGTGGCGCGCGCTGGACTCATGGGTGGCCTCACTCCTCGGGCGCGGCCGTGGTTCGGGCTGACGACGGAAGACCCGGATCTGGCCGAACACCCCCCGGTCAGGGATTGGCTCTACCGGCAGCAGCTTCGGATGTTCCGACAGATCGCAAAGACGAATCTGTACGACGGATGCCACGAGACCTACGGCGACGACGTCACGTTCGGCACGTCCTCTTTGAACATCGAGGAAGACGACCTGGACCTGTTCAGGGCCTACGTCGCTCCGGTGGGATCGTTCGTGATCGCGAACAACGCGCGTGGGGTGGTCGACACCTGGTATCGCCGCACCACGATGAGCGTGAAGAACCTGATCGCTATGTTCGGCATTGAGAATGTGAGCCAAGCCACGCGGGCCTTGAACGAGAACGCCTCGGGCCGGCACAAGATGATCGAGATTGTCCACGGTGTCAAACCCAGAAGCGGCAGAGCCTACGGATACCAGGACACAAAGAACATGCCGTTCTCGTCGTGCTGGTTCGAGACGGCCGGGAACGAAGACAAGTACCTGCGCGAATCCGGCTTCCGTGAGTTCCCCGTCATGTGCTCGCGGTGGGACAAGGTCGGCGAGGACTCCTACGGTATTCCACCGGCTGCGGACGCTTTGGGCGCCGCGATGGGGCTCCAGAAGTTCGAAAAGGCCAGGCTGCAAGCATTGGACATGCTGGTGCGCCCGCCCATGAACGCGCCCATTGCTCATCGCGACGGCGGCGGGACAACGATTCTTCCGGGAGACACGAACTACTACGATCCCTCGGGGCCGCACGCCAAAATCGAACCCGCCGTCGTCGTCGATCCTCGCATCTTCGTCGAGGCTCGCGAAGAACTCCACGACATCGAGAACATGATTAACGAGGCACTCGCCGTCGACCTGTTCCTGATGATCGCAAATGAGGACCGCTCCGGCGTCACAGCGGAGGAGATCCGGGCCAAGAAGGAAGAGCGCCTCTTGCAGGTCGGCCCAACGATTCAGCGCATGGAGCAGGAGAAACTGAAGCCGGCGATCGACCGCATCTTCGCGATCATGTGGCGCCGCGGTGAGATCGAGCCGCCTCCGCCGGAGCTCTCCGGGGTCAATCTCGGGGTCGAGTTCATCGGGCCGCTGTCTTCTGCGCTCCGGCTGCTCGCCGTCGATTCGATCAAGCGCACGTCGGAGTTCGTGCTCCAGATGGCCCCGGTCACGGCGTCGATCCTCGATGGCTACGACCAAGACGTCGCACTTGCCGAATTCGCGAAGGGCGTCGGGACTCCTCCCAAGGTTGTACGGGACGCCGCCGCAATCGCTGCGATCCGTCAGGACCGCGAGCGCCAGGCTCAGATGGAGCAGATGGCTGCGATGGCGAAGCCGATGAAGGACGCTGCCGTCGCCCTACAGGTCGGCGCGGAGACGAAGCCGGTCCCAGGGAACCCTCTTGAGCGGCTCGGCCAGGTCGCGGGAGGCGCGCGATGAGCGAAGGCGACGCCGCCAACCAGACCGTCAGAAAGTTCGTGCGCGACACCGCAGCCGAGCGCAAGAAACAGTTGGATCTCGATAAGAAATACGTGTTCACGAGTCCGTCTGGCCTCCGCTTCGTCGCGCAACTGATCTTTGAGTGCGGCCTGTATGCGGCGAACCCAGACATGGGAAAGCGCAGCGTGGCACTGGGTCTGCGCGCTGCGGCACTGAAATGCGGTGAGAGCGTTTGGCACGACATAGAGAAAGAGATCATCGCCAAGCGCATCGACCCGACCAACGCACCCAAGGAGATCGAAGATGAGTGAAGCCGCAGTCGCAATCCCGCCCGTCGTCACGCCGCCAGTAGTCGCGGCCACGCCGACGGTCGTTCCACCCACGGTACCAACGGTGACTCCCGGAGACCAGGCGAAAGCCGTAGCGGTCTCCCAGGGAGCGCCTGAAACGTACACCGACTTCGTGGCTGACGGCGTGACGCTAAACGCCAAGGCCGTCGAAGGATTCAAGGAGCTGGCGAAAGCAAACAACCTGACGCAAGAGCAAGCGCAGGCGCTCGTCACGTTCCAGACCGGCTTCGTCAAGGGAGAGATCGCAGCCTACGAAGCCCAGATGGCGGAAGACGAAAAAGCCCGCCCAGGGAAGATCCAACTGGCGATCGCGAATGACCCCGTCTTAGGCGGCAAGGATGCCGTGGCGAATGCCGCCACCATGCAGCGCGCCGTCGAAGCATTCGGGGGGACTGAGTTCAAAGCGTTCCTCGACAAACAGCAGCCGGACTCCTACCTGGCGTTTGCCCGATTCGCGCTCAAAGTCGGGCACGCGATCAAAGAGGATTCGTCTGCGGGAACGCAAAGCACAGGGGCCTCGGGGTCTACGGAATTCGCACAGTCGTTTTACGACAAGGCCAAGAAACCCAACGCACCCAAGGTGGCCTGATAGCAGGCCGCGGGAGAACTTGAATGGCAACACTCGGAGCAACCGCGCTGACCCTGCTTGACTGGGCGAAGCGCACGGACCCGGACGGCAACACGGCGCAAGTCGTGGAGCTTCTCAACCAGACCAACGAGCCCTTGAATGACATGCTGTGGATCGAGGGCAACCTCCCCACGGGCAACCAGACCACGATCCGCACGGGCCTTCCGGCGGCGACGTGGCGCAAACTGTACGGCGGCGTCCAGCCTACCAAGTCGACGACCGCTCAGATCGTGGATGCGACCGCGATGCTCGAAATGCGCTCGCAGCCGGACGCGAAACTCGTCGCGCTGAACGGAAACACGGCGGCATTCCGCCTGTCCGAGTCCATGCCCTGTTTCGAAGGCATGAACCAGACGTTCCTGACGGCGCTCTTTGCCGGCGACACGACCGTCAACCCGGAGCAGTTCATGGGCCTGCGGCTCCGTTACCCGTCGCTGTCGGGCGCGGCGTCGCAGAACGTCCTGACGGCTGGCGGCTCGACCAACCTGACCGAAATCTGGCTCGTCGGCTGGGGCGACCAGACCATCGCCGGGATCTTCCCGAAGGGCTCGAAGGCCGGGATCGTCCACGAGGACCTCGATCTCATCGACGCCTTCGACGCGCAGACGCCTCCGGCTCCCTACCGCGCCTACGCGGATCGGTACGCATGGGATGCCGGCCTGATGGTGAAGGATTGGCGGTACGCTGTTCGCATCCCGAACATCGACACCGTGGCCCTCGCCGCGCAGACCGGCACCCAAGCCCTGACGGCCGGGACCTGCATCATCAACCTCATGTCGGACGCACTGGAGCGCATCCCGTCACTCGGCATGTCCAAGCCCGTTTTCTACTGCAACCGGACAGTCCGGGCGAACCTGCGGAAGATGGGGATGAACAAGTCTTCGAACGCCATGGGGATCGAAGCCGGCTTGAAGCAGATCGACACGAGCTTCCTGGGCGTGCCGGTCCACATCAGCGACACGATCAGCAACGCCGTCACCGCGGTCTCGTAAAGGAGGACAGATGGTACTCGACAAGTCTCTCGAATTCGACGACACCCGCGCCGCACTCACGGCGTCGGCGATCTCGACCAACGTCATCGACCTTGGCGGCACCAACGCGCTCAAGGATCTCGGGGCCGGCCATACGGTGTGGTTCGTGGTCCAGGTGGACACGACCGGAACCGGCGCCGGGACCGTCACGATCAGCCTCGTCTCCGGTGCCGACGTGGCACTCCAGACGACCCCGGTCACGCACTACACGTCTCCGGCGATCGTCAGCACGAATCTCGTGGCCGGATCGGAGATCATCCGCGTTCCCCTGTCGTCTCAGGGGTTCCTTGCGGCCGTCCCGATCGCCGACAACGTGGCCGCCTACAAGCGGTATCTCGGCGTGCAGTACACGATCGCCTCGACCGTGGCCGCCGTACAGTTGTCGGCGTTCTTGCTCCTCAACCCGCAGATGGGAACCGGCGGCACGGCCTACGCTTCCGGCTTCACGTTCTAGCCATGAGGTACATCGCAACGGTAACGACGTACACGCCGGACGGCCGGGTGATCGAAGCGGGCAAAGAGTACGACTTCCCGCGTGGTGACTCTGAGTCGCCCGACACGATCTCCGAAATCGCGGCGCTGCAACAGGAACGCGACGAAGAGATCCAGGCGAAGTTCCGCGGCGAGGTGCCGGTGAAGCGTGGACCTGGAAGACCGAAGAAAGTCTGGACACCACTGAGCGAGTAGTTCATCCGGGCCGGGGGCACAGGCTCCCGGCCCATCTTTGGGGGCACGATGGCCGCAGACCAAGTGCAAATTGCGAACCTCGCGCTCTCGCACATCCGTTCCCTGAAGTTCATCGAGTCGCTCGACGAGGGCTCCGAAGAGGCGCAAGCCTGCCGCATCCATTACGACGACACGCGGGATCTCGTCCTGTCGATGGCCGACTGGCCGTTCGCCAGAAAGCGGCAACTGTTGGCTGAAGAGGGCACCCCGCCGCCTGAGTGGGGATACCAGTACCTACTCCCGTCGGACTGCATCCGCGTTCGCGCTGTGGCCGACAATCTCCGCGTTCGATCGTTCGACGCGATGACGAAGTACCAGATCGAAAACGACGGCACCGGGCAGAAGCGCGTGATCTTGATGGACCTGAATCCGGCGACGCTCATCTACACGATGCGCGCCAAGAATGTCGTGCTGTACCCGCCGCCATTCGTGCGGGCGCTCTCGTGGCAGTTGGCCGCCGAGATCGCTCGCCCGCTCGATCGTGGCGAGTCGGTCATCACGCAATGCCTCGAAATCGCGGAGCAACTCGTGGGTCGCGCTGCGGCGGCCGCATACAACGAGAACACGAACGACGGCCAGCCCGACTCCGACTTCTTCACGTCGCGGGTCAAGTAGTTGGCCTCACCGTTCCGAAAGAGCGCATTCGTCGGAGGAGAGGTCTCTACATCCGTTCATGGGCGCGTCGATCTCGAAGCCTACCGATCGTGGTTGAAGACGTGTCGGAACTTCGTCGTCATCCCGCAAGGCGGCGTCAAGAACCGATCGGGCACAGAAGTCTGCGTCGAGACGAAGGACTCAGGACCAGCCATGCTCGTGCCGTTCGTGTTCAATTCGAATGAGTCGTACATCCTGGAGTTCGGCGGAGAGTACGTGCGCTTCGTCAGGAACGGAGCGCAGGTTCCAAGATCAGACACGCCGATTATCGCGTCGCACGATGTCGCTTCCCCGGCTGGATCTCAGGCGTTGACGACGGCCGCTGGGCTGTCGCGCGCTCAGAGATTCGTCTCGTCGAGCACCGTGCCGTTTTCGATCCGCGAGATCCGCGTGCGCCTCGGGAAACTCTTTGTCAGCAGCCCGACCGTAAGAGTCGCCGTGTATTCGGACGCCGCGGGTTTGCCTGACGCGCCGCTCACGAATCTCGGGTTTCTGGATTTTACGAGTGTGTCAGCGTCGCAACTGCTACCGCAGCCAGTTATGAAGACGTTCTCGTTGGTCGATCCGACCGCGCCGCTTCCAATCATCCCCGTCGGGACGCCGCTTCACATCGTCGTGCAGTCAGACAGCAGCTCTGGACTCGGGCATGTGTTCATCTCTTGCACCACGGGTGACCAGCATCCAACCGGAGCAGCCTTCACCAACCTCGGCGGAGTCTGGACGGAGATCGTCGGCGTTGATCTGCGCTTCGAGGTGAGCGACTTCGTGTCGCCTGGACCGATGGAGATTGAAACGACCTACCTCGAAAACGAGGTGCGGGAGATCAAGGGTCGCACGGCGCAGTCCGCGGACGTTCTGTTCATACCTCATCGGGCTCACAACCCAGCCGAATTGAAACGCTACGCAGAGCAGTCGTGGGCGCTGTCTGATCTCATCAACGGCCCGCAATTCCCGGCTCCAGTAGCGCCGACGATCACTGGCGATCTCGCCGGAGACGTCAACAACCCTCTGAAGTCGTGGTGGTACGTCGTGACCGCGATCGACGCGGCCACAGGGTCTGAATCGTTCGGTTCGATCCCGAAAAACATCTCGATAAACGTCTCAACGATCAAGCCCGCCACGGTGACGATCCCAACAGCGGTCGCGGGGGCTTCGGGGTACAACATCTACCGCGGCCGGAACTACGGAGTGTACGGGTACATCGGCTCGATCGACGGGCTTGTGTTCTACGACGACGCTCAAGTGCCGGACTACACTGTGGTCCCGATCCCAGACCCCGCTTATACGGCGACACCGGACCCAACGCTCGGCACGCCGGGCCAGCCATTTTTATCCCAAGGCGGGGCGCCGTTCGTCCAAAACTCGAACTGGTACTCCATCTCCGCTGTTGACGGAGTCCAAGAGTCGTTCGGCTCAGTGCCGCGATTTGACGGTGTGGCGCGGTCGCCATCCGCCGCCACCCCCGTTAACGTCAGGCTTCACGTTGGCGTGACCGGAGCGACCGGATACCGCGTGTACCGCGGAGTCACCAAAACCCAGCTCGGCCTGATAGGCACGATGTCGGGCTTGTCATTCGCAGACACGGGGAACGCTCCCAACTACTCTCAGCAGCCGCTGTTCAAGGCGCCGTTTCAAGCTCCAGGCCCGCCGCCGATTTCGTTCGACACCGAAGGCGATCGCCCGTCAGTCGCTGCGTTCTACGATCAGCGTTTGATCTTGGCCGGGACCGACAACAAGCCGGACACGTTTTTCGGGTCGCGCGCTGGGAACTATAGAGACTTCGTTGCCTCGTCTCCGGCTGGAGATGACGATGCATTCGAGTACACGCTTGGCGCTCTGACGGTCGACCGGATCTTGGGCCTCGTCCACGCCCGCGTCCTCATGGGGTTCACGGGATCGTCGGAGTACGCGATCCAAGGTTCCAGGGGCGCACCGATCGGCCCGGCATCCATCGACGCGAAGGCCCACGCGCACTACGGGTCGGGGTCCATCGCACCGCTCCCAGTCGGCGGGCGAGTGCTGTTTTCCCAACTCGAAGGCCCTGCCATCCGGGAGTTCCGTTTCGACTTCCAGCAGGACGGGTACACGGCAGAAGACGAGAGGTCGGTCCTCGCGAAGCATCTGCTCGAAGGCCACACGATCATCGACTGGGCCTACGCCAAGGGACCGGACTCCGTGATCTGGATGGTACGCGACGACGGCGTGCTGCTCGGCATGACGTATCTGCCTTCACACGAGGTCATCGCCTGGCACCAGCACGACACCGACGGCTTCTACGAGTCCGTCGCGTGCATCCCAGAGGGTGACGAGACCGCCGTGTACGTCGTCGTCAGGCGCACGGTGGATGGTTCTCCCAAGAGGTTCATCGAGAGGTTCGCGTCACGCAGCATCAGCAACACGCCCAACTACGGCGTGTTCCTCGATTGCTCCCTGACGTATCGCTCTCCAGACTTCGCTGCGGCGGGAGTCGTATTCAGTATCTTTGATAACGGTTGGCTCGCTGGAGTCGACACTGTCGCAGGCATCACTGGCCTCGATTACTTCGTCGCGTCGCACGTCGGATCGCAGATCGTGTGGTCTGACGCCGCCGGCAACGAATACCGCGCCACGATCCTTGTCGTCACGTCCGGCACGTCTGTCACCATCAGATTCCAGAGAGACGTCCCACCCGGCGCGCGAGGTCCGTTGACCGTTTGGACCCATGCGCTATCAGTATTCTCATTCCCTCATCTCGGTGTAGGCCGGGAAGTCTCGGCTGTAGTCGACGGTGGCGTCGTCACCGATCTGACAGTCGACGGCTCCGGCAATGTGACGCTCCCGCACGCAGGCAGCGTCGTCACCATCGGTCTCCCGTACACGTCAACGCTCGAAACTCTCGACATCAACTTCGATGGCCGGTCCATGCAGACCGTGAAGAAGATCCTCGGCCGTGTGTGGTTCGAGGTCGTGGCATCTCGTGGACTGTGGATTGGCGAGGACGGAAGGATGCGCGAGTGGAAGCAGCGTAAGGTCGCAGACGGCGCGGTGAACGCTGGCGCCGCCATGCCGCTTGCAACGCAGCGCGATTACGTGACGATCTCTGGGGGCTGGGGAACGAGCGGTCGCGTAACGATCGAACAGCGAGACCCGCTCCCGTGCGAGATCACGTCGATCACGCCGGAGGTGACGTTCGGTGGTTGACCTTGTCATCTCGCCAGCGACGACAGAGGACGCCGGTCTGATGGCGCGGCTACTCCACCCGCTCGTCAAGGGGTCGATCGTGGCTCTCGGCGAAGGCACCGACTACGAGTCCATCACGCGCGCTCTTTCGCGCTCGAAACTGGCGTGGTCGGGTCGCGTCGACAACGAACTGATGGCGATGTGGGGAGCGGCAGAGATCGACGATGACGTAGCTTACCCGTGGCTTTACGTGTCCGAGCGGATCTCCGAAAAGCCAAAGCTGACGTTAACGGTCGCGCGCCGCGTCATCGACGAGATGTTGATGACGTACCCGCGCCTCTTCGGGACAGTGGACAAAGAGTTCCCGGCGAGCGTGCGCTTCGCAGAACGGCTCGGCTTCGTGGTCGCACCGTCCGAGGCTTCTGACCGGCTGTTGACCATCGACAAGTCAAGGGGGCCAGAATGGCCGATCTAGGCGTTGGGGAAATCATCGCGATCGCTGGGCTTGTGGCGACGGCGGCATCAACAGCCGCGTCTGTTGACGCGCAGAGGAAGACCGCAGGCTACCAGGCGTCTGTCGAGACCGAGAATCAGAAAAAGGCGACGTTCGCTGCGGCCGACGCGATTCATCGCGGCCAGATCGAGGAAGACGCAGCGCGAACCAGGACGCGGATGCTCGTCGGTGAGCAGAGCGCGGCCTTCGCAGCCTCCGGCGTTGAACTAGGCTCAGGATCGCCAGCCTCAGTGACCGCGGACACCGCGATGTTCGGTGAGCTCGACGCACTGACCATCCGCTCGAACGCGCAGCGCGAAGCGTGGGGCTACAAGAGCCAGGCGGAGGAGTTCGCGCGCAAGAAGAGATTGACGCTGTCATCCGCCCGGAACGATACCGGCGCGACACTCCTGACCGGGGGCTCTCGGGCGCTGAATCAGTACAGCACCGGCCTCCAGAGCGGGGTGTTCAACTAGTGCCCCAAATTCCTGTCGTCGCAGGCCGAACGGTCAAGCCGCGTGGTTACGATCCCGGCTATCAGGACTCGTCCGTCCCGCCAAACGCTTTTGGTCAGGAGACGGCAGAGGTCATCGGCCGTGCCGGGGCCGCGCTGACGGTCCAGTCGAACGCGCAGCAGGCGGCGCAAGAGCGCGCCGACTACGTCAGAGTCAACGCCGACTTAGCGACGTTCGACTCCGAGCGGCAGGCCCTTACGGATGCGGCTCTACAGAAGAACGGGAAGGACGCCATCGGGGCGTCTGCCGATGCGTATGCCGCGATCGAAGCACGGGCCAAGGAGCTTTCGGCTGGGCTCGCGAACGATTCGCAGCGGGACAAGTTCGTTCCGAACGCGCAGCGTATGGCGACCGACGCGCGTTCTGCGGTGCTGCGCCACGAGGCGAAACAGGCTGAGGTACTCGCGGATCAATCGGCCGTCGCCAGAATCGCCAACGCGTCGAACGCGGCGGCCAAATACCCGGAGATGATCTCCGGAGCCTTGGCCGATGCGGATTCGGCCGTCGCGAGTCGTGCTGTCGCGAACGGATGGTCCGACGAGATCACTCAGGCACAGCAAGCGGAAGCGCGCAGCGGCGTGCTGTCGTCTGTGTTGGGCGCGCTCGACGGTGCCGCGAATCACTCGGAGTTCCTAAAGTTCTACGTGGCGCACGAGGGCGAACTCACCTCCAAGGATCGCGAGCACTGGTCGAAGGTCTACGCGCAGACCGACGACCTGACCAAACAGCAGGCTACGGTCGACGGCATTCTGAAAAACAACCCGAACGACCAGAGGGCTGCGATCGACGCGGCCCGCGCAACACTTTCCGGCAAGGAAGAGGAGAACGCAGTCCAGGCGATCAAGGTCCGATTCGCCGAGAGGGACGAGGTGCGTAAGGACTACGAGCGCGGCGTGCTCGACAAGGCGTGGGAAGCCTTCGAGGCCGGCGGCAGCAGGCTGTCCGCTGTTCCCCGAGAGACGCTCTTGCAGATGCGTGCGTTCTCGGGCGAGACAGAACAGCAGATGAAGAACATCGAGGAGCAGGACGCGAACCGCTCTTCCAGCCCGAAGCGTTCCGACCTGGCATTGTGGGGCAACTGGATTTTGCAGTCCCCGGAGTGGAAGCGAGACCCGAAGAATCACCCGATGACGGTCCTCAGAGGGAAAGTCACCGACGAGGACATGCGGTACGCGCTTCGAGAGGTGGAGGACCTGAACAACTTCGCCCGCGGTCTGTCCGCAGCCGGGAAGACTCCGGCCGGGCCGTCGCTCGATAACGAGACAACTCAGGGCATGGTCGACACGGCCATCAGGGAGAACGCGGCTTTCTTCTACGAGGGCGACAAGATCACGTCCGACGAGAAGGTCGGCGGCTTCGAGAAATATGTCCGCAACGAGGTCGATGCGTTCCAAGCGCATGAAGGTAGGCGACCAAACCGCATCGAGGCCCAGAAGATCATCGACGAGGCCCTGATCGAAGGTGAACGGAAGACCGGGAAGTGGTATCTGGTCGACACGGACATTCGAAAGTTCGAAGCCAAGCGTGGCGACGCTTTCGTCCCCGACAAAGAACAAGTCGTCGAGGCCCCTGTCGGCATTCCTTCGGCTGACGCGGCACGCATCGAAGCCATCCTGAGAAACGCCGGGAGGCCGTCAGACCCAGTGTCGATTCGCCAGTACTACGACGTTGAGCAGAACATGAAGGCGAGGCCATGAGCGGATACGATCCGAACGCCGCGCCAGACACAGATCCGTCGCCGGATGACGTGTTCTCTGCGATGGATGCTGCTCCGCTCGTCGAGCCGTCGCCGGATGACGTGTTTGCGGAGCTCCAGCGCAGGCAGGCGTCGGCGCTCGACACGTCCGCCCGCGTCGCCGCGACCAAGGACCCGGCCGCTCACGCCAACGTGATCCGCATGGCCGACCGCACCGGGCTCCCGCGCGACGTCGTGGAGCGCAACCAGGCCCAGGTCAAGGAAGTGGCGGCCCAGAAGGACGTCGATCTCGAAAGCCTGATGGCACACTCTCCAATTCTGGCGTCGTGGGTCTCCAAGATCGACAACATGGCCCAGGCCAGGGACGACCTGAAGTCGCTCCAAGGACTTGAGTGGTGGACCGGCCGAATGCACCCAAGCGGTGAGACCGCGGCGTTCGGCCGGCCACGTATGGTCTACGACGAGGGGGCTTGGTCGCGCGCGATCCGTGTCGGCGGCGCCCAGAGGGAGCGGTCGGACCTGTTGCTGCGAGCCATGCTGTCAGGCGCCGACCCTTCCGAGAACCCAAGGATTGCGGAACTCGAATCGTTCATGTCGGAGGACTACGGCAAGGAGAGCCACGGCACGTTCGCGCGCATGGCGACCGGGACCCTTGAGACGTTGGGGTCACTGGCGTCTGGAGTAGGCGGTGGGCTTGCCATGGGGGCCGAAGCTGCGGCGCTGACAATGGCGGCTGGCCCGGAGGCCGCTCCGCTGGTCCCGGCCACGGCTTCGGCCGGGTTCCTGGCGGGTGTTGGGTACGACACATGGCAGCAAGAGTCAGGAGCGGCCTACGGAGACATCGTCGAGGCCATGAAAGAGCGCGGCGGTGCGGTGAACTTCCGTACCGCAGCCGCTGCGGCGTCGGTCGTCGGTGCGGCCAACGCGGTCATAGAGGTCGCCGGGTCCAAGGTCGCGATGACGCTCTTCCCGTTCCTACAGCCAGTCTTTGGAGGCATCTCGAAGAAGGCCGATTTCGGCGGTCTGACGCTGAGAAAGGCGATGGCGCAGGCCGCAGTCAAGTACATGGCGACATTCGGCGCGGAAGTCGGCACGGAGACCGGACAGGCTGGCGTGACCGCGCTAGGCCGCGAGACCGTAGTTGGTTCGGAGGGCGGCCAAACCAACTTCGCCGGGATCATCGGCGAGATGGGAACCGAGGCCAAGGAGGCCGCCCTTTCGTTGGCCCTTCTGATCGTCCCCGGCCCAGCAGGACAATTCCACAGCGATGTCTCATCCATGAGGCAGGGGCTTGCTGCCAAGGCTCGGCTGGAATCGCTCGGCGGAATCGCCAGGAACGTGCGGCTGGCGGAAACCAACCCGGCGGCGATGGCAGAGTTCGCCGACGGCGCCGCGGCGGCCAACGGGCACCCCGAATCGGTCCTCGTGGCGGCCGACGCATGGACGACTCTCTTCCAGTCCAAGGGGATCGACCCGGCCGCAGCAGCAGAACAGATCGGAGTCGGTCAGGAGTACGCCAACGCCAAGGAAACCGGCGGATTCGTGGCAATTCCGTTCGGGAAGTACGTCAGCGAGATCGCCCCAACCGAATACCACGCGGCCTTGGTTCCTGACGCCAAGTTCTACCAGGAGTCGATGACGCCGAAGGAGGCCCAGGAGCATCAGAAGGTCCTCACCGAACTACCGTTCCAGATGACCGAAGCGGACGTCGCGGCGCGCAAAATGAGCCCGATCTACATGGACAGATTCTCGAAACTCATCTCGATCGGGGTTCCAGAGACCGATGCCGACCACTACGCCAAGCTGCACGAGTCCTACTTCAAGGCGCAGGCGGCGCGCACCGGTCTGACCGAGGAAGACCTGTCCACGATCTTCCCGCTGGACATCAAGTCCGACGTCTCGCTTGAAGCGAACGGGTCGATCAAGTTCTTCACCGAGGGCGGGGAGCCGTCGCTGCTCAACAAGGCCGGCGCAGCGATCGGGCTGACGGAGCGCCGCGGGCCTGGGTTCACGATGACCCTTTCGACGAAGAACGCCGATCGGTCGACGTTCCTCCACGAGACCGGGCACTACTTCCTGGAGACGTTCGCCGACCTGGCGTACCGGGGCGAGTCGACCGATCAGACGCGCGCCGACTTCGAGACATTGCTAGGCTATTTCCACGTGAAAACTCGGGAAGAGATCACGCCGGAGCACCACGAGAAGTTCGCCCGTGCCTTCGAGAAGTACCTCCAGGAAGGCAAGGCACCGTCCCTGCAATTAGTCAGGACTTTCGCGCGATTCTCGGCATGGCTCAAATCCATCTACCGCAAGATCGGTGGTTTGGGTGTCGAGTTGAGCGATGAGGTCCGCGGTGTCATGGACCGGATGATCGCCACTGACGACGCCATCGCCAACGTCGAAAACGCCCAAGCCTACATCCCGATGTTCAAAAGCGCGGCAGAGGCAGGCATGTCCGAGGCCGCCTTCGCCGAATACCAAAACAAAGCCGCGCAGGCTCACGACGAGGCCGCTCGCGGTTTGGGTGCCAGGATCGCCGCCGAGAAGCGCCGCGAGACTGAGACGTGGTGGCAGGAAGAGCGGGTCAAGGTCCAGGAACAGGTCGCGGCCGAGATCAATTCGGAGCGCCAGGTCGAGGCTTTCCGGTACTTCGCGCAAGGGCAGATGCCGGAGGGCGCCGATCTCCAGGTCTTCGCCGACGAAAAGGGGCAACCTTTCAAACTATCGTCAAAGGCCATCGACGCCGACTATCCAGGCATCTCACAGACCGCCAGGAAGGTGCTCGGCCGCTCCGGGATGACGGCCACTGGCGGCATCCATCCCGACGCCGTTGCGCCACTGTTTGGGTACGAAAGCGGCGACGAATTACTCCTGGCCTTGACCACCCAGGCCCACCCTGACGCCCGCATCACCCGCCAGACGGCCGCGGCCATGATCGAGAAGCACGGCGACATCTTGAACGACGGGACGCTGCCAGAGGCCTCCCAGGAGGCGGCAAGGGACTCCAAGGCCCGCCTCTCGCAGCTTCTCCAGGAACTCGACGCGCTCAACCGCAGGGCCGGGAATCGTCGCGTGAGACTCACCGCGGCCGACCTGAAGGCGGCGGCGTTCGAGAACATCCGCGCCGGCAAGGTCCGCGACCTTGATCCGGCGTCCTACCAACGCGCCGAGCGGACTGCCGCGACGAATGCGATCAAGGCGGCCGGGAAGGGCAAATACGATGAAGCCGTCGAATGGCAGCGTCGCCGGCTGCTCAACTTCGCGCTCGCTCGGGAAGCGACCGAGGCCAAGAGAGAAGCGGACTCGGCGGTCAGGTTTCTACGGAACAGCGGCGGCCCAGCGGCCAGAGCGAAGCTCGGCCTGGCTGGCGGCACCTACCAGGAGCAGCAGGACGCACTCCTCGGGCGATTCGACTTTAGAAATAGAACGCTGAAGGCGATCGACCGCACGCAGGCTCTGGGGGACTGGATCACTGAGCAGGAGGCGCTGTCGTTCGACCCAGTTGTCTCCCAGAAACTCCGAATCGAGTCGTTCAAAGAGCACTGGAAGAACCTGAGCGTCAACGATCTCCTCGATCTGAGGAACGCCGTCAAGAGCATTCAGTACACGGCCAGCATCAAGAACAAACTGATCGTCGTCGGCAAGGAGCGAGCCGCGGAGGCCGTGAAGGAAGAGGCGCTCGAAAGCATCAAGAAGAACATTCCTGATCCGGGGCGAGCCGTCATCGACAGTACGACCGCTGGCGCCGTCGAACGATTTGCGCAGTTCCGAAACAAGTTTGACGCCTGGGCCGTGCGCCTCGAAGAACTCGCACTCCAGATGGACGGGAACGACCCAAACGGGATCTTTTCGCAGTTCCTGGTTCATGCGCCCGCAGATGCTCAGGCGGCCGAGAAGACCCTCGGGATGGAGACTGCAACGAAGTTGCTCCGCGCGTTCGAGCAGATGCCAAAGGCCGACATGCGGTTGCTCCACACCGGCCGCGTCTACGTCAAGTCGATCGACCAGACCTTTACGTTTAAGGGATTGCTCGGCATCGCGGCGAACTACGGGAACGACTCGAACTACTCGAAACTGCTCGGAGGCTATCAGACCGAGCAGGGCGGCCTCATCAAGTGGTCGGACGCCACGATCGAAGAGGCGCTGTCCCACCTGACGGAAGCGCACTGGGACTACGTGCAAAACTTCTGGAACATCCTCGATGCGCTCTGGCCGGCAGCTGAGGCCCTGGAGAAGAGGCGAACCGGGCTGGCGCCGCCCAAGGTGGAGCGGCGATCGTTCACGCGGCAATTCGCGGACGGCACCAGCAAGACCTACGAGGGCGGGTACTACCCCGTCATCGCGCATCCTAAGTTTTCAAGCCTCTTGGCCGAGAAGATGACAGGCCCCGATGGCGGCCCGTTCGATGCGAAAAGCTACGTCGCGGCTATCACACCCCACGGCCACCTCATCGAACGCACCGGGGCCAACTTCGCGATAGACCTAGACATAAACAGGCTACCGGGTCACGTCGTGCAAGTAGTTCACGATACGACGCACCGAGAAGCGATCATCAACGCATGGCGGTTCATCACAGTGCCGGAGATCGCAGCGGAGATCAAGCACCGTCTTGGGCTCCCGTACTACCAGGCGATGCTGGAGCGATTACGCCGCATCGCTGGAGCGCGCGGGATGTCGTCTTTCGGCGGGGACTACATGGCGGCAGCGCAAAGCGCGATGGCCGCCGCGGTGATGGGTTACAAGGGCACCGTCGCGACGCAGAACTTCGCTAACCTGGCGATCGCTCACACGGTCGTCGGCGAATTGGAGTTCGGCAAGGCCGCCGTCGATCTCATCAACAATCACGCCGAGACGATGGAGTTCATCAAGAACTCATCGCCTGAGATGCGTTACCGCATGACGACGCGGGACAACGAAGTCAGGAGAGAGTTCGAGCGAGCCGTTACCGGGGACTCGTGGGTGCAAGCCGTTCGCCGCAGCGGTTACACGATGGCGAACATGACGAACGCGCTGATCGACTACCCGACTTGGCTTGCGAAGTATCGAATGGAACTCGCAGCCAAACTCACCCACGAGCAGGCCGTCCGATCCGCCGACTCGACGATCCGAACGAACTTCGGTGCTGGCGGCGTGAAGGACATCGCGGCGTTCCAGGATGACCAAATCTTCCGGTACTTCTCGATGTTCTCGGGCTGGTTCAACAACGCCTACAACCAGCAGCGTCGCCTGATAAGGGAAACGAAGGGCTTGGCCGCCGAAGGGCGCTACGCCAAGGCCGCGAAACACGCGATTATGAACGAGTTCTGGCGCGTGGCCGTCATGGCGGTAGCGTCGGAGATCCTGTCCGGTCGCGGCCCGAAAGACGGAGAGAAGGCTTGGGACTGGGCGCTGACGCAGATCGCGCTCTATCACGCGAGCATGATCCCGTTCGTGAAGGAGATGTCGAGCGCCCTCGCCAAGAAGAACGACCCGCGGCTCTTCGGCTTGGAGTCGCTCGCTCTCTCGACGGTTCGTGCCATCGAATCCGACGTCAAGGCGTTCAAGGGCGGCAACATTCTACCGGCCGTTGAGGACTCCGCGGCCTTGATCGCGACGCTCTACGGACTGCCGGTATCGCAGGCTCAGATCACCGGAGGCTACATCCGCGACCTCGCAACCGGACGCGAGAGGTTCCGCAAGCCAAGCGACGCACTCAAATTCATTTTCCGCCGTGACAAGGAACGACGGAGGTAGCGATGACACTTCTTTCCAGCCTCGCGCGGATCACAGTGGCGACGTCCACCGGGGCAACGTCGATCCCCGTGCCGTTCACGGTGCAGCGCAACGACGACCTCCTGGTCTACCGAACTCCGTCGGGGGGCTCGGCGACGCTCCTCATCTACGGCACACACTACTCGATCGCCGACATAGGCGAGGCAAGCTCCGTGATCTTGCTCGTGACGCCGGCAGTCGCTGGCGACACGTACCTGCTTGCCAGGGTCATCGACGTCGTCCAGGAACTCAACTTGAGGAATCAGGGCAATTACCTCCCTGAGACGCTGGAGAAGTCTGGACTCGATCGCATCGTGATGATGATTCAGCAGATGGAGGTCCTGCTCTCGACCGTCGATCCGTCGCTCGCCAGGGCTTTGCTGCTCGGAGTGAACGACATCATCGGGACCGGGGCTTACGACGCTCTCTCGAACCGCATCAAGAACCTCGACAACCCAACTGCAGATCAAGATGCCGCAACGAAACTCTACGTCGACACGGCGGTCGGCGGGGCCGTTGGCGGCGGGTCATCGTTCGTGTTGGCAACTGTTACAGCGGCGTCGCTACCGTCACCGTCCGTGGTCTACGACGGCCTCGTCTACCGCGTGAGAGACGCTGGTCTCCCAGACATCTTGAAGTGTTGTGTACGCCAATCTGACGGCGCCACCTACGAGTGGACTGTCATCGCCGCAGCCTCGGCATAGGGAGCTTTGTGATGCGTCGCCTACTCGCCATCGTCTTCGCACTCGTTCTCGGTGGAGCGGCTGCCGCTGCCACGGCTCCAGCGATGTACATCTCAACCGCAGTCGTCCCAGGGACTACCGCGTGCTTCCCGACGACCTCGCCGGCAGGACAACTCGTAATCGACTCGACCGGGGCCGTGTTCCGGTGCGATGCCGGTACGAGCAAGTACGTCAGGGCCGACCTGCCTGCGTGTCCAGCGAATCCGCCGACTGGAGCCGCGCCTACGGCTACGGCGATCTGCAAGACGACGAACGCCGCCACGATCTACGGTGCTGACGGGTCTGGGAACTGGGCGAATATGACCGGAGGCGGCGCGGCCGTCGCCGGGTCAACCAGTGACGTACAGATCAACAACGCTGGAGTGCTGGACAACGCCCCGGAGTTCACCGCGGATGCAACGACTGGCGCGGTCACGACAAAAATCATCAACAACGAGCGGCAGGCCAACGCCTACAGGACCGGCGGCGTCGGAACCGCAGCCGATCCTTGGACCGGGTTCGAGACCGTATTTGACTCTGGCCCGGCGAACGTCAAGTTCCCATGCGGGCACTACGCTTGGAACACGACGAAACAGATTCAGGCTAACAGTGGAACCGACAGGGCGGGCCGGTGGAGTGTGCAGGGTGAGGCCGGCGGATGCGTCTACATCTATCCGCGCGTTACCCCGGTGCTGAAGATCGGCCCAGCGATCGGCGCAACTCAGGGCCATTACGGTGCCGAAGTCAGCGGAATGACATTCGCGCTTGACCAGGACCTCGGGTACACGCACGGGATCATCGAATTCGAGCGCGTGCAGCATCCGAACATCCACGACCTGGCGCTCTACGGCGGCCCGCTTTACCCGGGGTCCGGCGGAACGACTTACAACTCGTACACCGGATACTTGCTCGAACTCGACAACACCTACGGGGCCGGGTCCGTCCGAAACAATATCGTCTACGGCCGCCGCGTGTACCTTGGCGAACTCGACGACACAACGGTCACTGAAGAACTCGACACGCTCCACTTCGACTCGAACATCTGCCAGAGCGATCTGTGTTTCATTACGCGCGCTTCGACTGTCGGCATCCACAATCTCCTGTTCACCAACATGAAGTACCAGACGATCATCTCCGACGGCGCGCACGCTAACCAGTACGACAAGACGACGTTATCGGCCCTTGAAGCCGCAGGGCAGACGGTCCTGTCCGTCGTGTCGTCCTCGTCGTTCGCAGCCGACGACATGGTCCTCTTGGGTATCGGGAATACGGCCGAACTTGCGAAGGTTTCGTCAGTGGCGTCTGGGTCCATCACCGTGTCAGCGCCGACGCGGTTCCAGCACGCAGCGTCCGAAGTCGTGTTCCACGGCGGCGTTGGGTTCAGCTTCACCGGCAGCAATCGGCTCGTTAAGTTCGACAACTTCATGGTCGAGCAGTGCGGCACTGGGGTGCTGTCCGACGGCCTATTCATGTTGACGATCGACACCGCGCTGTCGAGCTGTACCGAGATGGTGCGAATCGACGGCCCGCACTCTGTCCCCGGTGCGACAACTGCGCTGTGGCACGCTACGATAAGAAACGCCGAGTTCGGCAGGCTTCCAGTAGCGCAGACGATGTACGGCATCCGCGTGACCGCGGCCGGCGATTCGGTGAACATCAGAGAGATCGAGATTGACCACATGGAGCGCAACTCGTCATCCGACGACACGCTGGTCGAGTTCCAGAACGATGCTGGCACGTTCCGCAACTACTCGCTGGCGAAGGCCGTCAGCGGTGCGCGGACCTACCAGCGCCACTTCCCACCGTCCTATACGACCTCCATCGACAAGATCGTCGTAGGCGGAGTCACGCAGCACGAGTGGCTTGGCAGCGGAAACTACACCGCGGCCGGCAAGATCACGGCTGGCACCGCTATCGGCTATCCGAGCGGGGCGTATGTCTCGCGCCCTGGCAGCCCCGCGACGGGCGATACCTACATCGTCACGGACGACTCTTCGGCTGGGTCATGCACCGGTGGCGGGACGGCGAAGTCATTCTGTAGATGGAGTGGGTCGGCGTGGCAGGCGATTGGAGACGGAGGATCGGGCGGAGGCGGTGGAAGCGCGGCTGGCGTCGACCATGACGTGCAGGTCAACTCCGGCGCGTCGTTTAGCGTCTCGCCCGGCTTCACCGCGAACACAGCGACTGGAGCAGTGACGACGAAAATCCTCAACGGCACGTTCAACGTCAAGGGGTACGGCGCTGTAGGCGACGGGTCGACCAACGACTACACCGCAATCAATGCCACGCTGACGGCGGCGGCAACATCTGGCGGCGTGGTCCAGTTCCCGTCATCGACCAACGGCTACAAGATCAGCACGAACATCACGATCCCATATAACGTCACGATCCGTCTTGAGCCCGGTGCCGTTCTCAAACCCGACGGCGGCGTCACCATCCGCATTCAGGGACCGATCGACGCCGACGCCTACCAGATATTCGGAGGTGCTGGCACCGTCGCCATTGGGCCGACCCAGGTCTCCGATGTTCTCTACGGCCCGGCTGGCATTTCTGAGGCCCCGATTCAATGGTGGGGCTGTTTCCCCAACACGACGGCCGACTGCGGCCCGGCGATCACGACAGCCCTGAACAACGTCCTGCCTGGTACGTTCCTCACCTTCCACGGTGGCACGTTCAAGATTCAGACGGCGGTGTCGGTCACGCGGCGATTCTTCAACATGCGCGGCGAGACGGGCGGGTACCGTCCCGGCACGGGGTATCCGACGTTCATCTGGGACGGCGCCGACGCTGGGACGATGTTCACGATCATCAACCCCGACGGCATCACCGTCGAGAACGTCGCGTTCGACGGCGACTTCTCTGCCGCAACTGTCCTGCGCGTTCAGAGCACGGACACCGCGCCAGTCGACGGCCAGCCCGCGTCGGGTTGGAACATGCGATTCGACAGGAGCGCTTTCCTCGCATGTCGCGGCGTGTGTGTCGACTTCGGTGGCGATGATCCTACCTACGACGAGGACTACTCGCAGGCGCTCTTCAATCAGTGCATGTTCGATCGACCATCGGGCCGAGCATCGAACGCGAATGGAGTCGACCTCAACGGCAGTGATGCTGGCGACGTGTCGCAGATCACGGCCGGGAGCCACTTCCGCATCCGCGGATGGAACAGCTACAACGTCACGTTTCAAAACTCGCATTTTTTCAGTATCGGCACTTCGATCGACGCTGACCAAGACGCCCGCGTCGGGATCGTTGCCAAGGGCGGATATCTGCGCTTTGAGGGGTGCATGTTCGTCAACCGCGGCATCGACATCATGCTGGACAACCCAAACGATTCAGCGTCGTGCGCTGGTGTGGACAATCCCTATGATTGCTGTACGGGTGCAAGTGCGGGGTGCAATGGACCGCTGCCGTCTCAGGTGGAGGTCTACGGCGGCGAGTCGCAGTCGGCGCAGTTCCTCAAGACGTACACTGGCACGGCTCTCACGTCGC
>JANOGJ010000254.1:0-5725 GCA_031405995.1 Acidobacteriota bacterium | reverse complement strand
TCGAAGCTGACGCCGCTGGTCGGCGAGTGGCTCGCGGAGCTCCTGCGCGGCGGCCCCGATGTGGGGGCGCTCACGCTGACCCGCTGGTACGCGCTGCATGTGATGGTGCTGCCGGCGGCAATCGCCGGTCTCGTCGCCTTCCATCTGTATCTCATGCGGCGACAGGGCATTTCTGGCCCGGTGACGCCGCAGGCGGGCCGGTCCGAGCTGTTTTTTCCGTGGCAGGCCGCCCGCGATTTGACCGTCGTGGCGGCGGTCGCCCTGGTCCTCGCGTTCCTGGCCTGGCGCGGCGCCCCCCCGCTCGAGCCGCCCGCCGATCCGACATCCAGCGACTACATTCCCAGGCCCGAGTGGTACTTTCTGGGGTTGTTCCAGCTCCTCAAGTACTTTCCTGGCCGCTTCGAGGTGGTCGCGGCTGTGGTGATTCCGGGCCTGGTGATGACGTGGCTCGCGCTGCTGCCGTGGATTGATCGGGGCCGGAGCCGCGCGCCTCGGCACCGCCGCGGCGTGCTGTTCGTCTTCTCGGCCGGCATCGCCGGCGTGGCCGTGCTGACCACGCTCGGGGCGATGGACCGTCCCGCGCAGCAGGCGCAGACGTGGAATCTCCGCGAGCTGGCCGGCGTCGCCCTGATCCAGACGGACGAACGGTGCACGAGCTGTCACGGGCCCGACCGCGTGGCCGCGAGCGTCCAGCCGGGCCGCATCACCCGTCCGCCGGTCTGGCTGAACGCCCATGTCGTGGATCCGCTGGTGATTGCCCCGGGCGTGCGGGAGGCGCCGGAGTCGAACGCGGCCGACACGCTGGCGATTCAAACCGCGCTCGCGCGGTTGCGATCCACGAGCCCGCCGGCGGTCGACGCCGCGACGCGCCACGTGCAGGTGCTCATCAGCCGGTTCTGCCTGAACTGCCACGTCATCGACGGCGTCGGCGGCAAGGACGGACCCAATCTCTCGGCGCCCGGCCTCAAGTTCGGCGCCGATCAGATCGAGCAGCGGATCATTGACCCGAAGGCCATCCAGGCCGACGCGAAGATGCCCGCGCTGGCCGATCGGATCACCGCCGACGACATCAAGGCGATCGCCGCCTGGCTCGCGGCGAAGAAACAACCATGACCGCCACGACGCTCAACCTCGCGTCCGTGCTCGACCATCAGGCGAAGCTCACACCCGATCGCCTGGCGGTCGTCATGCGCCCGCACACGATGACGTACGGCCAGCTCGACGCCATGGCGTGCCGCGTCGCGTCCGGGCTTCGCGCGCTGGGCCTCGGCCCCGGCGATCACATCGCGCTCTCGTGTCCCAACACGCCGCACTTTCCGGCGGTCTACTACGGCATCCTCAAGCTCGGCGGCGTCGTCGTTCCACTGAACGTGCTGCTCAAGCCGCGCGAGATCGCGTACCACCTGACCGACAGCGACGCGAAGGCGCTCCTCGTATTCGAGGGCACGCCCGAATTGCCCATGGCGGCGATGGCGCGGGCGGCTTGCGACGAGGTGCCGGCGTGCCGGCATCTGGTCGTCATGACGATCGATCCGGCGGGGCCGAGCCCGGTGGAGCGCGCGCTGACGCTGGGGCAGGTCGTGCACGGCCAGCCGGCGGCGTGGCCGACGCACCCGTCTGCGCCCGGCGACACCGCGGTGATCCTCTACACGTCGGGCACGACGGGGCAGTCGAAGGGCGCGGAACTCACGCATCTCAACATGACGATGAACGCGATCGCGTCGCGAGACATGTTCGCGCCGCTCCTCGATCCCAGCGTGGACGCCGTCAACGTCTCGCTCATCACGCTGCCGCTGTTCCACTCCACCGGCCAGACGGCGCAGATGAACGCGGGCGTGGCCGGCGGCTGGACGCTCGTGCTCCTGCCTCGGTTCGACGCGGCGTCGGTGCTGCGCGTCTTCGAGGCCGAGCGCGTCAACTGCTGGATCGGCGTGCCGACGATGTACTGGGCGCTGCTGCAGTACGCTCGCAAGGAGCAAATTGACGTGTCGAAGACGGCCGCGTCGCTGCGCCTCTCGGTGTCGGGTGGCGCGCCCATGCCCTTGGCTGTGCTCGAGGATTTCCAGCGCACGTTCGGCGTGCGCGTCCTCGAGGGCTACGGACTGTCGGAAACGGCGCCGGTCGCCTGCTTCAACCAGGTCTTCCGGCCCTCGAAGCCTGGCACCGTCGGGCTGCCGGTCCTGGCGTGCGAGGTCCGCGTCGTCGACGACCAGGACCGCCCGCTACCCTCAGGCGAGCGCGGAGAAATTGTCATTCGCGGCCACAACGTGATGAAGGGTTACTACAAGCGGCCGGCAGAGACGGCCGAAGCGCTGCGCGGCGGCTGGTTTCACACGGGAGACATCGGCGTCATCGACGCGGACGGGTACGTCTCCATTGTCGATCGCAAGAAAGACATGGTGCTCCGCGGCGGGATGAACGTCTATCCGCGCGAGATCGAAGAGGTGCTGATGACGCACCCGGCCGTGTCGCTCGCGGCCGTCGTCGGCATCCCCGACGAGCGGCTCGGCGAGGAGGTCAAGGCGTTCATCGTGCTCAAGCCCGGCGCCGCGCTCACCGCCGACGAGTTGGTTGCGTGGAGCCGGGAGCAACTGGCGGCGTTCAAATACCCGCGCGTGGTGGAGTTCCGGGATTCCTTGCCGGTCGGCCCGACGGGCAAGGTCTTCAAGCGGGCGCTGAAGTAGCCCGTCCTGGCCCGGATCCGGTACCGCGCGCCGTTCACCACGGCGACGTCGATCGCATGCCAGCCGTCGCCCACGACGCCGACTGGGCTGTACCGCAGCATGTAGCTGTGACGGAACTCGTCGAAGACCTTCTTGAATGCGTCGACGACCTGACTGCGACGGATCGGCGCGGGATGGAGCGCGCCGCCGGTACGGGTCGCGGCCTCCGTCAAGCGGGCGAGGCCGTCGCGATCCGGTCCGATGCTCGTCCAGACCGGCGCCGCACCGGTCGGTCGCGGGTCCGACTGGACCAGCACCATGTGCAGGACGCCCTCTGCGCGCGACGCGGTTTCCCGCACGATGACCGAACTCGTGATGCTCCCGAAATCCTCGCCGTCGGTCAGCGCGACGATGAGATGGCGTCGATCCAGGGTAGGGCGGTGCATCATCGCCAGGAACAGCGCGTCATAAACGGATGACGTCCGTCCGACCGGGATCGTGTCCACCGGCAGCGGTGTCTCGGCCTGCTGCCACCCGAACACGTCGGACACCTCGGTTCCGAACGTCAGCAACCGGAATCGATCGTCCGGCCTCAGCATCCCCGCGATCTTGACGAGGTCACGCTTCAGATCCGCGAGGAGTCCCGACGTGCTCCCGCTGTTGTCGAGAAACAGCGTGACGTCGATGGGCACGGTTTCGGTCGAGAACGAGTCGACCGTCTGCAGGACGCCGTTGTCCTTCACGATGAAATCCGACAGCTTCAGGCCGACGACGGGCGAGTTGCCTCGTTGAACCGACACGGGGACGGACACCGAGTCCACCCTCGTTCGGAACACTTGCCGCTGCGGCGTCTGCGTCTGGACAGACGGCGACAGGGCGGCGCCGAGCGCGATCGCGAGCGCCTGCACCGTCGGGCGCGTCATTTGACCAACTGCCGGAGCCGGCGCATGAGGTCCGGCCAGAAGCGGAAATCGCCGTATCCGTACGCGCGCCACGGATCGGCCGGCCGCGGACGGGCCGAGAACGACGCGTCGACCAACGCGTAGGCCTCGTCGGGCCTGCCGTCGAGGAACAGGCGGACGGCGAGCGCCGACGTGGCAGCCTGCGCGTAGGGCACGGCCTCGATCGCGCGCCGATATGCGGTCTCGGCCTGCCGCGGCTCGGCCGCGGCGTCGTGGGTCCGGCCGGAGAGAAAGTGCGCCAGATAGGTGAGGAACCGATCCGGCGACGCCTGCAGCGCCAGCCTGAACCGCGCCTGGGCTTTCTCGTGCTCGTGCAGCACGAACCACAAGTACCCGGCGCGGAGGTTGGCTTCGGCCCGCAGCTCGGGCACATCCAGGAGCGCCTCGAACTGATCGATGGCCGCGGTGACCATGGCCCACACCACCAGCCCCGCCGGCGCGGACCGGTCGCCGGCCTTGCTCTGGACGAGCAGTTGATCCTTGCTCCGCCACGCCTCATCACGATCGGCTTCATGAGGGGAGCGCTGCGCGACCGCAATGGCGGCGGCGAGGCGAAGGCGCGGGTCATCCGGGAAGCGCTCGCGCGCATGCGACAGGTGTTCGTCGGCCGCCCGGTCCACTGCGCCCTGCCCGAGCGCTATCGAGGCCAGGAACCACAACCGCTCGGCGTCGCTGCCACGTGTGTCGCGGCGCACGAGCCGGCAGCCAAACTCGATGAGCGGCCTGACGGCCGTCCACTCGCTGCCGAGGCCGGCGGCGGCAACCTCGAGTGCGAACGTGGCGACCACGAGCCTGCGCTGAGGCACCTCGCGAGTGCCTCGCGCCGCGATCCAGTCTGCACTGACTCGTTCGAGATCCTTACCGAGCAGCCCGAGGCCTGGCGCGCCCCTGAGCGACGCGGCCACGGCTTCCGGGTCCTCAAAGCTATACCGATTGAGCAGGTCGATGACCTGGCTCGCCTGCGTGGTCTCGCGGGTGCTGGATGGAGGGCCGGGTCTTAAGACCCGGCCGCCAATCACGACGGCAAGCGTCAGACCGGTGACCAGGGCACAGCGGATGAGCATCACTTCAGGAGCCGCGCGGCGTTTCCGCCCAGGATGCCCGCCTTCGCCTCGTCGGTGATCGGCAGGCCGTTGATCGCCTCGAGCATCAGCGGGATGCTCCCGATCATGTGCGGGTAGTCGCTGCCGGCGAGGATGTGATCGGCGCCGGCGAAGTCGATCGCGAGCTTCAGGGGGCCGGCGGCGAAGTTGACCGTGTCGTACCAGAAATGGCGCTTGAGGTACGCCGTCGGCGGCTCGTCGATGTGCGCCCGGCATTCCTTGAAGGCGCGCCACCCGCGGTCGAGCCTTTCGGCTAGATAGGGAATTGTCCCCCCGAGGTGCCCGAGCACCCAGCGGATGCGGGGATACCGGCGCACAACGCCGCTGAAGACGAGCTTCGACGCCGCGAGGGTCGTGTCGAAGAGAAACCCGTTCAACGGCATCAGCCAGTACTCGCGCATGGCCTCGACGCCGAGCGGGTACGTCGGGTGGATCATGAGGACAGCGTCGCGATCGTTGGCGGCCTCGTAGATCGGCCAGAACTGCGGCTGGTCGAGGCCGATGCCGTTGACGTTGCTGAAGAGCATCGCGCCCGGCATCTTGAGCTGGTCCATCGCGCGCACGAACTCCGTGGCTGACGCGGCGGGATCGCACAGCGGCAGCGTCGCCAGCGGCACGAAGCGGCCGCGGCGTTCGGACTGGACCCTGGCGAACGCGTCGTTCGTGATGCGCGCCAGTTTCACCGCCACCGCCGGCGGGTCCACGTGCGTGCCGGGCGTCGTCAGTGAGATCACCTGGGTCGTGACGCCGAGCTCGTCGAGTACGCCCTGGCGGTACGCGATGTCGCGGTGGCCCGGGACCATGACGTTGTAGTCGCCCGGGTAATGCACGACCGGGTTGCCGGCCTGGTCGTGCGTGATCCGAAGTGTGCTGCCCGTTGGCCCGAGCGCGTCGAGGTACTCGGGCGGGTAGTAGTGGTTGTGAAAGTCGATGATGCGCATCTTATGGAGGCCGGGTCTTCAGACCCGGCATAGGGCCTCAGGCCCTTCCCGCGAAT
>JANOGJ010000855.1:0-10594 GCA_031405995.1 Acidobacteriota bacterium | reverse complement strand
GCCCCTGGGTCGCGAGCCACGCGGCGATCCGGCCGGCGCGCTGGTCGAGCGCACCGTAGCTGGTCTGGACGACATCCGCGGTCGTGACCAGTTCGACCGCGGTCGCATCGGGGGACGCCCCGGCCATGGCAGTGATCCGGGCGGAGAAGTTGGGCACCCGCGCCGGATTATAGGGTGTCCGAACGGGATAGAATGGCCGGACAGGAGACTGCCCGATGTTCAAACTGCTGATTTCCGCGGTGATGTCGATCGCGGCCACGGCAGCCGGTATGCAGACCCAGGTGGAACTGAAGGAGGGCGACAAAGCGCCCGACTTCTCGTTGCCCGGCTCCGACGGCAAGACCCACAAGCTGTCCGACTACAAGGGCAGAGCTGTCGTGCTGGCGTGGTTCCCCAAGGCCTTTACCGGTGGTTGAACGGCCGAATGCAAGTCGCTCCGTGCGAGCGGCGAGGCGATTCGGAAGTTCGACGTGGCCTACTTCATGGTGAGCGTCGACGACCTCGACACGAACACGAGGTTCGCGAAGGAGCACGAAGCGGACTTTCCGATCCTGGCCGATCCGGAGAAGAACGTCGCCAACGCCTACGGCGTGGCGGGCACGACCGGACTCGCAAGGCGTTGGACGTTCTACATCGGGGCCGACGGGAAGATCATCCTGATTGACAAGGCGGTTCGGGCGGCCAATGCCGGCGAGGATCTCGCGGCGAAACTTGCGGAGCTGGCCGACAAGAAACTGGTCAAACGAAAGTAGGGTTCGACGCGACTCGTGACTGATCCGATTGTTCGATATCAGGAGTGGTTCGCACAGGCGGCTGCGGGTTCCGACAAGGAACCCAAGGCCGCCTGTCTCACGACGGTCGACGCCGCCGGACGCCCGTCCGGCCGGATGGTGCTGATTCAGTACGCCGATGCCCGCGGGTTCGCCTTTTTCACCAACTTCGAGAGTCCGAAAGCGATCGACCTGACAGCGCGCCCAGCCGCGTCGCTCTGCGTGTTCTGGCCGGGCCTCGGACGGCAGGTGCGCATCGAGGGCGCCGCCGCGCAGGTGCCCGACGCCGAGGCCGACGCGTACTGGGCGACGCGTCCGCGCGAGAGCCAGATCGGCGGGTGGGCGTCGCGCCAGAGCCGTGTGCTCGCCTCGCGCGACGAACTCGAGCAGCGCGTGACGGAGTTCACGCGGCGCTTCGACGGCGCGCCGGTGCCGCGGCCGCCGTTCTGGTCCGGCTTTCGACTCGTGCCGGAACGGATCGAGTTCTGGAGCGGACGTACCGGCCGCCTGCATGATCGCGAGCTGTACGAGCGCGACGGCGAGACGTGGCGGGTGAGTCTCCTCTCGCCATGACGGACAAATCCGGCTCGGTCGAGTATTCCGTCTCGGCGCAGCCGCGGCCGCAGGCCCCGGGCGTGCCGGCCTCCCCGGCGCCGGTCGAGCCGGGGCCGGGGCCCACCGAGCCGCAACGTGTGCCCGAGAAGCCGGGCACGGGCGACGACGACCGCGTCATGCTCGAGGGGCCGCACTCGCGGCTGCGCGAGATCGTCCTGCTCTGGCGCGTCGTCCGCGACTTCGTCCGCGGCTTCCGCGCGCTGCACTTCGTCGGCCCGTGCGTGACGATCTTCGGATCCGCGCGCTTCAAGGACACGCACCCGCACTACGCCATGGCGCGCGAGGTCGGCCGGCGCGTGAGCGCGCTCGGCTTTACCGTCATGACCGGCGGCGGCCCCGGCCTGATGGAAGCGGCCAACCGGGGGGCCAAGGACGCCGGCGGCATGTCGGTGGGCTGCAACATCGAGTTGCCGTTCGAGCAGGAGCCGAACCAGTACCTCGACAAGTGGATCACCTGCCACTACTTTTTCGTCCGCAAGGTCCTCCTCTTCAAGTACTCCTACGGGTTCGTCGTCATGCCGGGCGGACTGGGGACGCTCGACGAACTGTCCGAGGCCCTGACGCTCATCCAAACGGGGAAGATCGACGACTTTCCGGTCGTGCTGATCGGGACAGCCTACTGGCAGCCGTTTCTGGTACTCATCCGTGAGATGACGCTGCGCGGGGCGATTGCCGCGACGGACCTCGAGCTCCTGAAAGTCACCGACGACCTCGACGAGGCGATGCAGCACCTCGCGACCCATGCCGTCGGCGCATTTGGGCTGAAGCCAGCGCGCCGGCGGTGGTGGCTGGGGGAGCGGGCGGCTCGGGGAGAATCCCGCAAGCCTGCGTGAAAAATGCCGCTGTCGGACGGGCGCCGGCGGCGGGCGGGTCAACTGATGGAGGCCGGGACTTCAGCCCCGGCGCGGCAGCATTTGTGCATCCTGACGGATGCGGGAGGACGTGTCGTGAAGCTTCGAATTCTGGCAACGGGAATCCTGGCGGGGGCCGCGCTGACGGTGGCCGGCCCTGCGGCGGCGCAAGATGCCGCTGAGAAGGGCGCTCTGGTCTATACCGCGCAGAAGTGCAACATCTGCCACTCGATCGCCGGCAAGGGCAACGCGAAAGGGTCGCTCGACGGCGTCGGCACGAAGCTGACGGCCGACGAGATCCGCGCCTGGATCGTCACGCCCAAGGAAATGACGGCCAAGACGAAGGCCGCCCGTACCCCGGCGATGAAGGCGTACCCCGCGCTCCCGAAGGTGGACCTCGACGCCCTCGTCGCCTACATGCAGAGCCTCAAGAAGAAGTAGCCGGTGCGTCGCGCAGCGGCGGCGTTCGCCGCCGTCCTGGCTCTCGGGACGGCGGTTCAGGCCCAACGGGGCGCGAAGCCCGTGGTGCCTGCGCCCGACAACGACACGTGCCTCGCGTGCCACGGCGATCCCGCGGCGAAGTCCGACGCGGGCCGCCCGATCGGCCTCGATGACAAGGCGCTCGGCGCGTCCGTCCATGGCGCGCTCGGGCTGAAGTGTGTCGACTGTCATCAGGATCTCGCGAAGACGCAGGAGTTCCCGCATCCGGATCGCCTCGCGAAGGTCAGCTGCGCGGCCTGCCACGACACCGCGGCCGCGGCCTACGATCGCAGCATCCATGCGAAGGCCCGGCGCCAGGACGCCGCGAGTGTGGCGGCGACCTGCGTCGATTGCCATACGACGCACGCGATCCGTCCTTCCAAGGATCCGGAGTCGAAGACCTACCCGCTGAACCTGCCGGCGACTTGCGGCCGCTGTCACGGCGATCCGCGGGTCATCCAGCAGGGGCACATCCGCATCGGCAACGTCGTCGATCTCTACCGCGACAGCATCCACGGGAAGGCCGTGAGCAAGAGCGGGCTCGTGGTGGCGGCCAACTGCACGAGCTGTCATGGCAGCCACGACGTCCGGCCGCGCTCGGACCCCGAGAGCCGCGTCAATCGCGCCAACCTGCCGTCCGTCTGCGGCGCGTGTCACGAGGGGATCAAGACGCAGTTCGACATGGGCGTGCACGGGCAGGCGCTCGCCCAGGGCAAGGCGAAGGCGCCGGTGTGCGCCGATTGCCACACGGCGCACGACATCCAGCGCGCCGACGTCGCGAACTGGCAACTGTCCGTGATTCGCGAGTGCGGCACCTGCCACGCCGACAAGATCCGCACCTATCGCGACACGTTCCACGGGCAGGTGACGTCGCTCGGGTTCGTGCGCGTCGCGACGTGCGCGAGCTGCCACGGCGCGCACGCGATCCATGCCGCCGCCGATCCGCGATCGACCGTCGCGCCGGCCAACCTGCTCGCCACCTGCCAGACCTGCCATCCGTCGGCGACGGAGCGCTTCACCCGGTACGATCCCCACGCCGACAAGGACGACCGCGATCGCAACCCGGTGTTGTTCTATGCCGCGCGGTTCATGAAGTGGCTCCTCATCGGCACCTTCGGATTCTTCGGCCTGCACGCGCTGCTCTGGCTGCCGCGCGGCTTTGCGGCCCGGCGAAAGCCATGACGGAGCCGGCCGTCGACCCAGCCGCCGTCCCACCGGCGCCGCCGGCGCCGGCGTTCGTGCGGCGGTTTGACGCCTTCGATCGCGTGCTTCACGGGCTCCTCATGCTGAGCTTCCTCAGCCTCGCGGCCACGGGGCTGCCGCTGCTGTTCAGCGACGAAGCCTGGGCCCGGCGCCTGACGCGGTTGCTCGGCAGTTTCGAAGTCGCCGGGTGGCTCCATCGGGTGGCGGCGACGCTGCTGATCGGCGTCTTTCTCACGCACCTCACGCGCCTCGGCAAGCGGCTCGTCATCGGGCGCGACTGGGGACTGCTCTGGGGACCGCGCTCCATGGTGCCGCAACCGCGCGACCTCCGGGATCTGGTTGGCCACCTGCGCTGGTTCGTCGGCCGGGGCCCGCGGCCCAGGTTCGATCGGTTCACCTACTGGGAGAAGTTCGACTATTGGGCCGTGTTCTGGGGCATGGGCATCATCGGCGCGTCGGGCCTGCTGCTTTGGTTTCCGACGATGTTCGCCACAGTCGTGCCGGGCTGGGCGTTCAACATCGCGCTGCTCGTCCACGGCGAGGAGGCGCTGCTCGCCGTCGGCTTCATTTTCACGATTCACTTCTTCAACGGGCACCTCCGGCCGGAGCAGTTCCCGATGGACACGGTCATCTTCACGGGCCGCGTCACGGAAGCGGAATTGGCGCATGAGCGGCCGGATGAGTACGAGCGGCTCCAGCGCGAGGGCGGGCTGGCCGCGCTGCGCGAGGATCCGCCGCCCGTCTGGCTCGTCCGGTTCGGCCGGACGGTCGGCACGGTCGCCGTCGTCATCGGCCTCGTTCTCGTGGGATTTATCCTCTATGCTGTGCTCACCTAACTGCCGATGATCACACCGCGCCTGCCACGTCATCCTCTCTCGTTCGTCGGCCTGGTGCTCGCCGTCCTCGGTGGCCTGCTGTTCCTGACGTTCTTCCTGGCCGAGATGATGGGCTTGCACGGCAATCCCTACATGGGGATCGTGTTCTTCATCATCTTCCCGTCGATGTTCGTGTTCGGCCTGGTCCTGATTCCGATCGGCGCCTGGCTCCATCGGCGCCGCCGGCACAAGCACCCGAGCTCGGCCGGGCCGTGGCCCCGGCTCGATCTGAACGACCCGCGCCAGCGCCGCTGGACGTTCTTCGTCGTCATCACGACGCTCGTCAACATCGTGATCGTGTCGCTGGCGGCGTACTCCGGCGTCGAGTACATGGACTCGACGCAGTTCTGCGGCCAGGTCTGCCACGCGGTCATGGAACCGGAGTTCGCGGCGTTCCAGGACGGCCCGCACTCGCGCGTGGGCTGCGTGCAGTGCCACATCGGGCCGGGCGCGCCGTGGTTCGTGCGGTCCAAGCTGTCGGGCGCGCGCCAGCTGCTCGCGGTGGCGTTCAACACGCACTCGCGCCCGATCCCGTCGCCCGTGCACAACCTGCGACCCGCCCGCGAGACGTGCGAGCAATGCCACTGGCCGGAGAAGTTCCACGGCGACAAAGTACGCGTGATCCGCGAGTACGCCGACGACGAAACGAACACCGAGTCCACGACGACCATGGACATCCACGTGGGCGGCGGCAGCGAGCGGCTCGCGATCGCGGCGGGCATCCACTGGCACATGAACGTCGCCAACGAGATCGAATACGTCGCTACCGACGACAAACGCCAGGTGATTCCCTGGGTGCGCCTCAAGGATCGGCTCGGCAACGTGCGCGAGTACCAGGTGGAGGGCGTGTCGCCCGAGGACCTCGCCAAGGGCGAGCGCCGGCGCCTCGACTGCGTGGATTGCCACAACCGGCCGAGCCATCCGTTCGACCCGACGTCGGAGAAGGCCGTGGATCGCACCCTCGCGACGGGCGAGATGCCGAGGACGCTGCCGTTCGTGCGGCGTGAGGCGGTCGCCGCGCTCAAGGAGGCGTATCCGACCCAGTCGGCGGGAATCGACGCGATTGCCGCGCGGTTGCGCGAGTTCTACCGCACCAAGTACTCAGACGTGTATATGGGCCGGCGACAGGAAGTCGAGCGCGCCGTCTCGGCGGCGCAGCAGGCGTACCGCCGCAACATCTTTCCGTCGATGAACGTCACGTGGGGCACGTACCCGAACAACATCGGGCACATGGACTTCCCCGGCTGCTTCCGGTGCCACGACGACAGTCACAAGACGAAAGACGGCAAGACGATCGGGCAGGATTGCGAGCTCTGTCACAAGATCAGGTGAGGCGCGGGACGACGAGCACGGGCACATGCGTCTCGGCCATGACGCGGAGCGCCGTGCTGCCGGGCCTGTGACCGGCCGCGTCGCCGAGTCCCAGGACGACGAGCGCTGACCCGCCCCGCACGACTTCACGGCCGAAGACCTCATCGGCATCGCCGATGGCGGCGGCCACCGCGGGCGCCGGCGTCCCCAGCGTGGCGGCGAGCGCCCGCAGGCCTTCGCGCGCGCTCGCGGCGCGCGCCTCGTCGCTCGGGCCGAGCATGACGTCCCACATCGAGGGGATCGTCAGCCCCACGACCGCGTTCAGCAGTTGAACGGGCACGTCGAGCGCCCGACCCAAAGCGACCGCGGCTCCGGCCGCGGCGATCGACGCCTCGCCGAAATCCACGCCGCACAGAATCTGCGTGAAGTCACGGCCGGCCGTCGCGTCATCGGCGCCATCGGCGAGCGGCGGCACCGCGAGCACCGGACGCTCGGCCGCGCGCATCACCCGGAGCGTCGTCGAACCGAGCATGAAGCGCCGCGCCCGGCCCAGGCCCTCGGTGCCGAGCACGATCACGGACGCCTGCGCCTCGGCCGCCGCGGCCAGCAACTCCTTCGCGGGCGCGCCGACGGGCGTGTGGGTCGAGATCACGGGCGCCCCGGCGCGGGCTGGTCCGACGGCCGTTCGAATGAAGTCGTCCAGGTCCCGGCGAACGCGATCGGCGAACGTCCCCGCTCCCATTTGGACGGTCGCGGCTTCCGCGAGCAGCACATCGATGGCCGACACGACGGCGAGTGGCTGACCGAGCCGGCGCGCGAGCCGGTGCGCGAGGATGAGCGCGCGCCGTGATCCGGCGGAGAAATCGACGCCGCAGACGACCGGGCCGCCGAATGCCGTCACGAGGCGGTGGCCTCCGCCCGGAGCCGGGCCGTCTTCGCGGCGGCGTCCGCCGGGGCGCTGTGCACCGTCAGGACGGGCACCGGCGATCGACGCACGACACGCTCGGCGACGCTGCCGATGAGCAGGTGCCCGACCATCCCCCGGCCGTGCGTGCCCATGACGACGAGGTCGATGCGTTTCTGGCCGATGTAGTCGAGGATCTGATCGACGGGCGGGCCGACGGACGCATCCGTGACGACGCGATCGGCCGGCAGCTTCAGGCCGGACGCCAGGCTCTTCAGCCGCTCGCGCGCGCCCGTTTCCGATTCGGACAGGATGCTCGCGAGCGAGAACGTGGACAGCTCCGTGCCCCACGGGTACGCGTACGGCTCCGGCACGATGTGCAGCACGTGCACGCGGCAGCCTAATTCCAGGGCGAGGGTCTGCGCGTACTGGAGCGCGGCCTCGGCGGGCTCGCTGAAGTCGGTCGGCACGAGGATGTTCTTAATCGGAATCATGACGCCCTCCGCATCTAGCCGGAGACTACGCAATCCCCGTGCCGCCGCGTGGGCCGGCGACGGGGAGCCGGATGATGGCCACCGTGCCGCCCCCTGGCGGGCACTCCAACGCTACCGTTCCGCCGTGATTCTCCAGGATTCGGCGGCTTGTTGCCAAGCCGAGGCCGGTGCCGCGGTGCTTGGTCGTGAAGAAGGGCTCGAACAGGTGCTCGCGGGCCTCGGGGAGTATTCCCGGCCCCTGGTCAATAATCCGCAGCTCGAGCCAGTCGCCCGCCGTCCGCGTGGAGACGCGGATTTCGCCCGAGCCGTCCATGGCCTGGGCCCCGTTGATCAACAGGTTCTGGAGCACGAGCTTCAGTTGATCCGCGTCGGCCACCACCGACACGTCCGTCGGGTCGGTGCGAATCGTGATGCCCTGAAACCGCGGGTCCATCTTGAGGAGCGAGATCGTCTCGCCGACCAGATCGTGGATTCGAACCGCGGCCGGCACGACCGGCCTGGGCCGGGCGAAAAGGAGCAGGTCCTCCACGATGTCGTTGAGCGTGTCGATCCGGCTTACGACCTCGTTGATGACGCGGTGCTCGCGGCTGTCGGCCGGCACGCGGCCGCCGAGGATCTGCATCGCGCCGCGAATCCCCGCCAGCGGATTGCGCACTTCGTGCGCGACGACCGCCGCCATCTTGCCGATCTGCACGAGGGCCGTCTGCGCGAGCAGCGTCGCCTCGGATCGCTTGCGCTCGGTGACGTCGTAGCGGATCGCAATGTACTGGTACGGCCGGCCGTCCTCGCCGAGCGCGGGGACGATGGTCGTGTCCACCCAGTAGAGCGAGCCGTCCTTCGCGCGATTCCGGATCTCCGACCGCCAGACGCGGCCGCCCGCAATCGTCCGGTACATTTCCTTAAAAAACTCCGGGGAATGCAGGCCGGAATTGATGAGGCGGTGATTGCGGCCGATGAGTTCCTCGCGCGAGTACTTCGACACTTGGCAGAACTGGTCGTTGACGTAGGTGATGGTGCCCTGCACGTCGGTCATGGCCACGATGGCCGACTGGTCGAGCGCCCACCGCAAGTCCTCGAGGCGCTTGTGGGACGCGTCGAGCGCGCTCTCGGCTTCCAGGCTGGCGCCGAGGATGCGCCGATACCGGTAGATGAGCAACGCGATCAGCGCGCCGGAGGCGGCGACGGCGCCGAGGAAATATGGATTGGCGAAGTGGGCCGGGTTCCGCCAGAGGCCGATGCCGAAGACCACACCCACGCCGACCCAGGCGAGGACCTCGAAGCGCAGGAGGCGGAGCGTCTTCATGCGGCGTGGGCTTGGCCCAAGGCTTGAATATATCCGGGACCGCACCGCGATTTTGCGGGCGAATCGGCCGATTTCTCGGGAGTTGGCCCTCCAGGACTGCGGAATACTGCCCATGAGCCGGGAAAAACTCCCCACGCCCCTCGTCCTCGTCGTCGACGACGAGGCGTTGATTCGCTGGTCGTTGTCGGAGGCGCTGACCGACGCCGGCTACGTGGCGCGGATGGCCGCGAACGGGGCGGAGGCCAGAGTCACGCTGGCGTCGTTCGGCCGCGATCCGGTGGTGGTGTTGCTCGACATGCGTTTGCCCGACGTCGCGGACCTGTCGCTCGCCCGCGAGATCCGGCAGAAGCGGCCGGACGCGGCGGTCATCATCATGACGGCGCACGGCACGCTCGAAGACGCTACACTCGCCGCTGAACTGGGCGTCCTGCGCGTTGTCAGCAAACCCTTCGACGTGCGCGACATGGTGAAACTGGTGGGCCAGGCCTGGGCGGGATTGTCGCATTCCAAGGAGTGAAACAGATGGGTCGAGTGCGCGTCGTGTTGTTCCTGGCGGTCATGGCCGCGTTCGGCCTGGCCGCGAGCGTCGCGCCCGGTGCGGTCCCCGCGCCGCAGGGCGGTGATCCGGTCAAGGGCGCGAAGATCTACGCCAGCGCCATGCCGAAGTGCACCCTCTGCCACAAGATCGGCGCGGCGGGTGGCAAGCTGGGGCCTGATCTCTCCGCGGTGGGACAGAAGCGCGACGCCGCCTGGCTCGCGAAGTACCTGGTCAATCCCAAGATCGTCGATCCGAAGAACAAGATGCCCGCCGTGAAGGTGAAGGGCGCGGATCTCAACGACCTCGTCGCGTACCTCGGATCGCTGGGCAAGAAGTAGAGCCCGCGTGTCGACGGTCATGAGGCCTTCCGTCCCACAGCCCGACAGCCGGCGCCGGAGCGTGCTCAATTGGCTCCTGGGTTCGTGGACGGCCGGCGTCCTCGGGTCGATTCTGTTTCCTGTCGTCCGCTACCTCGTCCCGCCGGAAATTCCCGAGGCGCCGACGGCGTCGGTCAAGGCCGGCTCGGCGTCGTCGCTCGCGCCCAACTCGGGGCGGCTCGTGCCGTTCGGATCGGCGCCGGCCATCGTGGTCCGCACGGCGAGTGGGGAGTTGCGGGCGTTCGCGGCGACGTGCACGCACCTGTCATGCACGGTGCAGTACCGGCCCGACCTGGAACACATCTGGTGCGCTTGTCACAACGGCCACTACGATCTGCACGGCCGGAACATCTCGGGGCCGCCGCCGCGGCCCCTCGACGCGTACGATGCCAACGTCCAGGGCGATGAGATCGTGATCTCGCGCAGGGCCTGACGTCACCCATGAAGCGCGAATGGCTCGCCGAACGGTTGCCGCTCCGGGAAATCGAAGCAGCGATCCAGCATAAGACGGTGCCGCAGCACCGGCATTCGTTGTGGTACTACCTCGGCGGCATGACGCTGTTCTTCTTTCTGGTGCAGGTCGGAACCGGCATCCTGCTCATGCTCTACTACCGGCCCGGCGCCGAGGAAGCCTACGAGTCGGTGCAGTTCATTATGACGCGCGTGCCGTTCGGCTGGCTCATACGGTCCATCCATTCGTGGAGCGCCAACCTGATGATCGGCGCCGCCCTGGTGCACCTGTTCAGCGTCTTCTTCCTGAAGGCCTACCGGCGGCCCCGCGAGCTGACCTGGCTCAGCGGCGTGCTCGTCCTGTTCCTGGCGCTGGGCTTCGGCTTCTCGGGCTACCTGCTGCCGTGGAACGAGCTCGCCTTC
>JANOGJ010000843.1:0-3615 GCA_031405995.1 Acidobacteriota bacterium | reverse complement strand
TTTCGCTCGCGGGGTTCGTGCTGCAGGTCGGCGTGACGAGCCGGTTGCACGGATCGCCCGGGCTCCTGGTCGCGTTGCTGCTCCTGCCGGTGACGCTCGGCGTGACGGGCGTCGTCGTGCTGCTGAACGCCGCGCTGTGGGCGCCCGCCGCCGCGCGCGTCCTCGACACGTCGTTCCGCTATTCGATCGACAAGACGACGCGCGAAGTGCTGTTCCTCCCGCTGCCGTCGGACGTGAAGCACCGCGCGAAGCCGTTCGTGGACGTCACGATCGATCGATTCGCGCGTGCCGCCGGCGCCGTCGCCGTGCTGGCGTGCATCAAGCCGTGGGGCCTCGCGCTGACGTGGCCGCAGTTGAGCTACCTGAGCCTGGCCATCGTCGGTGCCTGGGCCGCGCTCGCGCTCGTCGCGCGCCGCGAGTACCTCGTGGCGTTCCGGCGGAGCCTCGGGAGGCACGAGGTCGAACCGGAGGCCGTGCGGTTCGACGCCGTGGACGTCGAGACGCTGGACGCCCTCGTGGCGGACCTGGCGAAGCCGGACGAGGCCTCCGTCCTCTACGCGATCGACATGCTCGAGACGCTCAATGAAGGCCGGCGAGTGCCGCCCGGGCTCCTGCAGCATCCGTCGGCGCGGGTGCGCGCGCGCGCGCTGGCCGCGTTCGCGGACGCCGGTCCCGGCCAGGTCGATCCGTGGCTGCCCGTGATCCGCCACCTGCTGACCGATCCCGACGCCGGCGTGCGCGCCGCCGCGGCGCGCGCCGTGGTGACGCACCGCGCGCATCAAGGAGACTCGGCCGATTTTCGAGCCTTGCTCGTTCCGCTGCTGCACGACGCGGACGTGAACGTGGCGCGCCAGGCGATCGAGAACGTCCGGGCGCTCGGCACGGCCGGCGACGCGCTATTCGTGCCCGCGCTCGTCTCGCGCCTGGGCGATCGGGCCCTGAAGGGGCCCGCGCGGGAGACGCTGGTCAGCTATGGCGCCGCGATCGTCGACGTGCTGGCCTACGTCATGCGGGATCCCGAGGAACAGGCGTGGGTGCGACGCCACGTGCCGGCGACGCTCGCGCGCATCCCGACCCAGGCGTCCATGGACGTGCTGATGGCGACGCTGGACGACCCCGATGGGTTCCTGCGCTACAAGGCCATTCTCGCCATCGAGACGCTGCGCCGCGGTCATCCCGGCCTGCAGTTCGCCGAGGCCGCGGTCGAATCGCGCGTGATGAAGGAGACCGCGCGGTACTACTCGCATCTGTCGCTCCGCCACAATCTGGTCGGACCCGATGCCGCGGGGCAGGGGTCGCTCCTCGTCAGGGCGCTCGACGACAAACTGGCGCGCGCCCAGGACCGGATCTTCCGCCTGCTCGGCCTCCGGTACGCGTGGACCGACATCGCCGCCGCGCGCTACTCGCTCGAGCACGGCGAGGGCCGCGCCCGCGCCGCGGCGCTCGAATACCTCGACAACCTGCTCGGCGGCGCCGTCCGCAAGCGCGTGATGCCGATACTCGACACCGCGCCCATGGCGGACCGCGTGCGCCACGCCAACAGCGTGCTGAAGAGCCGGCCGCGCGACCTCGCCGACACGCTGGCGCAGCTCGTGCACGACGAAGATCCGGTGGTCGCCGGCGCCGCGCTGCACTTCGTGGCGGCGCGCGGTCTGACCGGACCGTTGCGCGACGACCTCGCGTACGTGAAAGACCACGCCTCCGAGCCGTTTCTGCGCGACGCCGCCGCGTGGCTGCTGACGCCGGCGGGCGAGTCCACCTCGGCGCCCGCGTCGCTGCCGGTGATCGAACTCGCCAACCGCCTGCGCGCCATTCCGTTGTTCACGTTCGTGTCGGTGGACGAAGTGTTCCGCGTCGCGCTGGCGGCGAGTCAGGTGCGGCGCGCGCGCGGTGACCTCCTGTACCAGCAGGGCCAGCCGGCCGACGAAGTGCTGTTCCTCCTCGAAGGCGCCGTGCGCGTGACGGGCGGCGACCCGGCCCCGGCCCTCGTGTCGGCGCCCACGGCCGTGAATTTCTCGGATGTGCTCGAGGGGCGCGCGCTGCGGCACTCCTTCACCGCGCACGACCCGGTCGTGGGCGTGGCCGTCGGCGCCGCGACCTTCCTCACGATGATTGCCGACAACAGCGCGATGGCGCAGGGGCTCTTTCGCATGCTGCTCGCGTCGCCGCGCGCGCTGGACTGGGCCGCGGTGTACCAGACGCCGCCGGCGCCGGGCGGATCGGCGCCGGATCAGCCCGGCGTCGTCGAACCGATCGAGATCGCGCAACGCCTTCGCCGCACGCCTTTGTTCAGTCACGCCACGGCCGATCAACTCAAGGACCTGGTGGTGGCGACGCGCGAGGTGCGATTGAAGGCGGGCGACGTGTTGTGGGACGATCGGCGGGCCCCGGCGGTCTATCATGTGCTCGCCGGCGAGGTGCGGCTCGAGGCGGGCGAGGCGCCCGTGGTCATCGCCGGCGTCGGCAGCACCGTCGGCGTGGCCGAGACGCTGACCGGCGAATCGCCGGGCCGCCGCGCCGTCGTCGGGCGCGACGGACGCGCGCTGCGGCTCGAGTCGGATGACCTGTTCGAGGTGCTCGCCGATCACGGCGACCTCCTGCAGGGCGTGTTCAGGGGCGTGATCGCCGGAGGAGGTGCCAGATGAAAGTTGTCGCACGCATCATGGCGGTGGTGGCCGTCAGCATCGCCGCCTGGACGGTCTCCGCGGCTCAGGAAACCGCGGCGGTCTACCAGAGCGCGGCCGCGGAGCAGCTCCTGGCCAAGGGTCGCGTCACCGCGGTCAAGGACATGTCGGAGGGCGTCACGCAGTCGCAGCGGATCACGCTGGAGCTCGACGGCGTCACGCACTTCGCGTTGTTCAAGACGATCGACGAGTCGAAGCAGGGCGTGACGCAACTGTCGGGCGGCGGCGCGGAGATCGACTTTCAGGACAGCTGGCAGACCGAGGTCGCCGCCTACGTCGTCGACAAGATCATCGGCCTCGGCCTGGTGCCGGCGACCGTCGAGCGGCGCGTGGGCCAGAAGGTCGGGTCGGCGCAGTACTGGATCGAGTACGCCATGACCGAGGCGGACCGCGTGAAGAACAAGGTCTCGCCGCCGGACCTCGAAGGCTGGAACCGCCTGATGTTCAAGGTGCGTTTGTTCGATCAGCTCATCGCGAACGTGGACCGGCACCTCAAGAACATGGTCGTCACGAAGGACTTCGACGTGCGGTTGATCGACCTCTCGCGGTCGTTCCGGACCAACCGCGAGCTGAAGAAGCCCGAGGACGTTACCCGATTCTCTCAGTCGCTCCTCGACGGCATTCAGCGATTGGAGCAGAAGGACCTGCGATCGAAGGTCGGCCGGTGGCTCACGGCCGCCCAGATCCAGCGGCTGCTGCAGCGGCGGGACGCGATTCTCGCGCTAGCGAAGAAGCACGTGGAGGCGCGGGGCGCCGCCGCCGTCATTTATCCGTAGCGAACCAAGGACGTCGCGGCGTCCGAGGTAGATCGCGGTCGCGACGCCGTCCTTGATCTCGAGCGCCGACGCCACGCCGTTCGGGTAGAACTCGCCGGCGAGCATGCCGGTGTCGATGCCGATCACCCGGCCGTTCGCGCGCAATTGAATGCGAT
>JANOGJ010000837.1:0-4258 GCA_031405995.1 Acidobacteriota bacterium | reverse complement strand
CCCCGCGCGCGGGAGGCGATCCTACCCCGCCTCCTGGCCCTGGCCCAATGACCGGACTCTGGCGCACTCGCGCCAGATCGTCTCCAGCGACTCCGTCAACTGATGACCGTCGTCGAGGAGCCGGAGGGCCACGTTGGGTCGAGCGCGAGCCCACCGCTCCACCACCGACGGGTCCACGGACTCGTCGCGCCGGCCCTGAAAGATGAGCACTGGCACCTCGAGGGTCACGGTGACGGCGTCGTAGCGCGCGGCGTCCTCGTAGAGGGTGAAGTGGACGTCCCGCTCAACGCCGTCCGCGTGGTGGAACACTCGCAGCGCGCCCCGCGCGCGCCACTCGTCAATGCCGTGTTCGCCGAGTTGCCGCAGCCGATTCCCTCCGAAGTCGAGCGCCGGAGCGAGGAGGATCAGTCGGTCGACCGTCGCCGGCGGCGAGTGGCCGGGCGTGCCGGCCGCCGCGAGCACGGCGACAAACGCGCCGAGACTCGACCCGACGAGGGCGACCGGCCCGGGTCCGGCGGCGTCGATCGCCGCGGTCGTCTGGCTGAGCATGCGAGTGACCGTCAACGTCTCGAACGCGGGCAGGTTGAAGTCCGGGCAGGAGAACCCGATGCCCAGGCGCGCCGCCTCCTGCCGGAACCGCCCGGCCTTTGAGGAACCGGGCGACGACGCGAAGCCGTGCAGGTAAATGATGTGGGCCACCCCGGACATTGGGCCCGTATACTGTCGCACATGAGACAGCCAGCTCGCCTTGCGCTGGCGACCGGCCTGGCCTTGGCAGTCCTCGCGGCCCGGCCGGCTGCGGTTCCCTCCAGTCGCAGCGGTGTCCAGAATCCGTCCGGCGCCATCACAATCCGCGCGGCGCGCGTGCTCGACGGACGCGGCCAGGTCTTCACGAACGCCGTCATCGAAATCCGCGGCGCGAAGATCGTCGCGATCGACCAACGGCGCGGCGCGGTCACCCACGACCTCGGCAACGCCACGCTGATGCCGGGCCTCATCGACGTACACACGCACATCGACTGGCACTTCGGCCCGGACGGAAAGTACCCGGCGCGCAATGAGACGCCGGAACAGCGGCAGGCGGCGGTCGCCGAGAACCTGCGGCAGACGCTCCTCAACGGCTTCACGACGGTCCAGAATGTCGGCAACCAAGGCGACAAAGCCCTGCGCGACGCGATCGCGGCCGGCACGCTCGTCGGTCCGCGCATCCTGACGTCGCTCGGCCAGGTGCAAGGGGGCGGGCGCGGCGGGCCGCTCACGCCCGACGATCTCCGAACGCGCGTCCGGCAGCTCAAGGCCGACGGCGCCGATGTCATCAAGCTCTTCGCGTCCGAGAGCATCCGCACCGGCGGCGCGCCGACGATGAGTCAGGAGCAGCTGGACGCGGCGTGCGGCGAGGCCAACGCGCTCGGGCTGCGGACGGTCGTCCACGCGCACGCGGCCGAAGCCGTGATCCGGGTGACGAAGGCCGGCTGCACCCAGGTGGAGCACGGCGCCTACGCCAGCGATGAGGCGCTCGCGCTGATGAAAGCCCGCGGCACCTACTTCGACCCGAACATCGGACTCGTGCTCCAGAACTACATCGAGAACAAGGCCCGGTTCCTGAGCCCGACGGGGAGCTACACGGAAGAGGGCTTCGCCTTCATGGAGAAGGCCGTCGGCATCAAGGGCGAGATGTTCGGCCGCGCGCTGAAGTCCGGCGTGAAGATGCCCCTCGGCACCGACGCGGTGGCGGGCGCGCACGGCCAGAACGCGCGCGAGATCGTGGCCCGCGTCGGCCAGGGCCAGAAGCCGATGGACGGCATCATCAGCGCGACGTCACTGGCGGCCGAGTCCATGCGGCTGGGCGATCGCCTCGGCTCGCTCCTGGCCGGCTACGAGGCCGACATCATCGCCGTCTCGGGCAACCCACTGGACGACATCGCGAAGATGCGAACCGTCGTCTTCGTGATGAAGGGCGGAGTCGTCCACAAGAAGTAGGGGAACACCATGCTTTCGCGACGAGAGTTCATCGGACGATCGACCGTCGCCGGCACGGCGGCGCTGGCGACCTTCAATCCGGACGGCCTGGGCCGGCTCCTCGAGGCGTCGGGCGGTGTCGCGTCGCGACAAGCGGGCGACGTGGCGCGCGATGAGACCTACTGGCGTGAAGTCCAGCAGGCGTTCACGCTCGACCGGACCATCATCAATCTGAACAACGGCGGCTGCTGTCCGAGCCCCCGCGTCGTGCACGAGGCGCTGAAGCGCTACCTCGACCTCTCGAACCAGGCGCCCGTGTACCACATGTGGCAGGTGCTCGAGCCCAACATCGAGAGCGTGCGGCGCACGCTGGCCGCCGATGCCGGCGCCGACATGGAGACCATCGCCATCACGCGGAACGCCAGCGAGGCGCTGCAGATCGCCCAACTCGGCCTGGACCTGAAGCCCGGCGACGAGGTCGTGACGACCAACCAGGACTACGGCCGCATGCTCCAGACATGGGAACAGCGGGTGCTGCGGGACGGCATCAAGCTGACGAAGTTCTCCTTCCCCGTGCCGGCCTCCCAGGGCGACATCCTGAAGCGCTTCGAAGCCGCGATCACGCCGGCGACCCGCGTCCTGCATTTCTGCCACATCACGAACCTGACGGGTCACATCTTCCCGATCAAGGAGATCTGCGCCCTGGCCCGCCGCCGCAACATCACCACCATCGTCGACGGCGCGCACGCGTACGCGCACTTTCCGTTTGCGATTCGCGACTTCGATTGCGACTTCTACGGCACCAGCCTGCACAAGTGGCTTCTGGCGCCGATCGGCACCGGATTTCTCTACGTCCGGCGCGAGCGCATCGAGCGCACCTGGGCGCTGCAGCCGGCGGCGGCCTCGCAGGCGGCCAACATCCGTAAGTTCGAGGAAATCGGCACGCATCCGGCGGCCAACCACAACGCGATCGCGGAAGCGCTCGTGTTCCATCACGGTATCGGCGCCGAGCGCAAGGCCGCGCGGCTCCGCTACCTGAAGGAGCGCTGGGCCCGACGCCTGCGCGGCGGACGATTCCAGCTGCACACGAGCCTCGATCCCGTCCTCTCGTGCGCCATCGGCACGATCGGCATCGACGGCATGCCACCTGGGACCCTGGCCACAAAACTGTGGGACACGTGGCGCATCATCGCGACGCCCATCGCCCACGCGGAGTACGCGGGCATCCGCGTCACGCCGAATGTCTACACGACGCTCGATGAGGTCGACACGTTCGCCGACGCGATGGAGACAATAGCGAAGACATAAACATCGATAATCGATGGTCGGCAAGCGACAATCGGAAACGGCAATCGACGAGCGATAACCGGGGAACCGCATGACACGCAGCGCCGCTTTCGTCGTCGCGCTTCTGATCGGGCTGACGGGGCTAGGTGCGGCCCGCCAGAATCCGACTCAATCGCAGGCCCCGCCGGTGTTCCGCGCGAGCGTGGACCTGGTTCAGGTCGACGTCTCCGTGCTCGACCGAGCGGGCCGCCCGCTCGAGGGCCTCGCGGCGGCGGATTTCACCATTCTGGAGAACGGCAGGCCGCAGGACGTCGCGGCGTTCGTGGCCATCAGCGTGCCGGCGCCGGAGACCGGCCCCGCACCGTGGCTGCGCGACATCGCCCCGGACGTCCGCACGAACACGGTCGGCGACGGGCGCCTCTTTGCGCTGGTCATCGACGACGCGACGATGCCCTTCGAGGTGCGGACGCTCACCAACGCGCGCCGCATCGCGCGCCAGGTGATCGACCGGCTCGGGCCGGCCGACCTGGCCGCGGTGATCTACACGCGGGACACCCGGCGGTCCGTGGACTTCACCTCCGATCGCGCGCGCCTCACGGCCAGCGTCGAGGCGTTCGCGGTCGGGTCGGCCTATGCGGATTCCCAAACCGACAACTGGAGCTTCTACAGTTCCGTCCGCACGCTGGGGTACGTGGCGGCGCACCTGGCCACCGTCCCCCAGCGACGCAAGGCGCTCATCTACATCAGCACCGGCGTACCCGTGGATCCCGGTCCCAAGAATGATTGACGTTTTGGGTTTTGATTAATTAAAAAATCAACTATGCACCGCTGTATATTAGAAAATATATTTCACAAAGAAGACCTCAATACTTTTCGTGAAATACATACAAGCATGAGCAGCGTCATAGAATTAAACTGTTTTGAATTATCACAATAACTTGAATTAAACAGCAAGTGTAGGGATGATATTAAAACGGATACAAGCGAGATGGTACAGGACAGCAATATTGAA
>JANOGJ010000796.1:0-1685 GCA_031405995.1 Acidobacteriota bacterium | reverse complement strand
CGTCACGGCGCGGGGTCCACGATGCGGCCGTCGCGCAGCGCGATCTTCTCGTCGGCGAGCGCCGCCAGCTCGACGTCGTGCGTGACGAGGACGAGCGTCCGGCCGCGCCGGCGATTCACCTCGATGAGCAGGTCGATGACGACCCGTCCCGTCGCGGTATCCAGGTTGCCGGTCGGCTCGTCGGCCAGGATGATCGGCGGGTCGTTCGCGAGCGCGCGCGCAATCGCGACGCGCTGCTGCTCGCCGCCGGAGAGCTGCGACGGGTAGTGATGTCCGCGGCCCGTGAGGCCCACATCGTCGATGAGCGCACGGGCGCGGTCACGCGCGTCGGCGGCGCCGGCGATCTCCATGGGGACGAGAACGTTCTCGAGCGCCGTCAGGGACGGCAGCAAGTGGAAGAACTGGAAGACGATGCCGACCTTCTCGCCGCGGAGGCGGGCGAGGCGCTCTTCGCTGAGTGAAGTGATCTCCGTCTTGTCCAGCCAGATCTGGCCCGTCGTAGGCGCATCGAGGCCGGCGATGAGGCCGAGGAGCGTGGACTTGCCGCTGCCTGACGGACCGGTGATCGCGACCGCCCGGCCGCGCGCGATGTGCATCGACGTCGGATGGAGAATCGTGAGCGGTCCCGCGCCGCTCGTGACGGTGCGGGACACGTCTTTCAGTTGGATCATCCCGGGCCGCCGCCTCCGGGCAGCCGGTCCACGACCTCGCGGAGCTTCGGGTAAAGCGCCTGGGCGATGACCTTGGCGCCGTCCGCGGTCGGATGGATGCCGTCAGGCTGATTGAGCGCGGGATGGCCCGCGACGCCCTCGAGGAGGAACGGCACATACGCGTTGATGCCGGCCCGGTTTTCGCGGAGCAACTGCAGGAACAGGTCCCGGAACAGCTTCTGGTAGTCCTCGCCGAGATTGGGCGGCGCTTCCATGCCGCACAGCATCACGGCGACGCCCTTGGTCTGCGCGATCTTGACGATCGCGGCCAGGTTGTCGTGGGTCTCCCGAGTGGTGAGGCCGCGGAGGGCGTCGTTGCCGCCGAGCGCCACGACAAGGACGCGCACGCCGGGCTCGAGCAAGTTCTCCGCCCGCCGGAGCCCGCCGGCGGTGGTGTCGCCGGACACGCCGCCGTTGATGACGTCGACGTCGCTGTAGCCGTCGGTCAGGAACTGCGCTTCGATGAGCGCGGGGAACGCCTGTTGGCTGAGCAGGCCGAACCCGGCGGTCAGGCTATCGCCGAGGAATGCGATGGCGACGCGATCAGGATTGGCCGGGTCGATGGGGCCGGCGCTCGCCTGGGCCGCGGCCGGTGCTGGCGCGCCGGCCGGGGCGCGGGAGCCGCACGCGGCGTCGCGGATGGAGCACCCCGCCAGTCCGATGGTCAGCGCGACGAGCAGCGCGCGGCGAGGCAGCACAGCGTTCATTTTAGCTGGTCCTCGAGCGCGCGAATCGCGGCGTCGAGCATGGCGCGGTGGGCGGGCGACATGGCGGTTGCGCGATCAGAGACGGCCCTGGCGCGCGAGAGTTCCAACAGGTGGCGGCGATCGGCGCGCGCGGCCTCTTCGGGCGTGGGCTGGACGCCGGTCCCCTTGGGGTTCACCGCCTCGCGATCCGCCTGCTGCGCCTCGACACTCTTGCTCTCCCAGCCTCTGGCCATGTCTCAGGATAAAACGACGTCGGGTGTGTTTTTTG
>JANOGJ010000767.1:0-3297 GCA_031405995.1 Acidobacteriota bacterium | reverse complement strand
GGCCGTTCCAGGCGGCGATGACCTTGTCGTCGCGGTGCGGACGCGGCCGCTCCTCCCGCGTCTCGAAGAGCGACGTCCTCGCCCGGGTGAGGACGTCCACGACCTGTTCCGGCGTCCGCCCGGTCCGGGCCGCGATGTCCTCGACCGGCTGCGCGACGTACAGGAGGTTCATCCCGGTGAACTCGCCCTGGGGATCCGCCGGCGCGTTGCCGCCGTCTTCGATCCCGAACCGGCGCCTGACGACCGGCGCATCTTCGCCCAGGAGACCGTCAATCTCGGCGGCGGACCAGACGTAAAACGCGCCTTCCTTTTTGTGATGGTCCGACGGTCCGGGCGGAACCGAATCCGCGTCTTCCGCCGAGTAGAATCCCCCGTCGTCCGCGGTGAGATCCCGCAGCACGTAATCGAGCGTGTCTTCCGCAATCGTCGCGTAGAACGCTTCCCCACTCGCCTGCGCCGCCTCGAGGTAGGCCAGCGTCAGCTGCGCCTGGTCGTAAAGCATCTTCTCGAAATGTGGGACGCGCCACTGGGCGTCCACCGAGTAGCGATGGAAGCCGCCGCCCACGTGGTCGCGGAGCCCGCCGACGGCCATCGCGCGAAGGGTCGCGAACGCGATCGGGGCCGCGCGCGCGTCGCCCGTGAGCGCGTGCGCCTCGAGCAGAAACAGCACCTCCGCCGGACGCGGAAACTTCGGCGCGCCGCCGAACCCGCCGTGCCGCGTGTCGAACGCCTGCCCGAACGCCTGGATTCCCGCAACGATGGCGTCGCGGCCGGCGACGGGCGCGCGCTCGAGCCCGCCGTCCTCGGCGCCGGTGGCCTGACGCAGTCTGTCCAGGATTGTTTCTGCTGATTTGAGAACCTTGTCGCGCTCGTTCGTCCAGGTGCGCGTGACCTCGCCCAGCACCTCGATGAAGCCGGGCCGGCCCCACCGCGTCGACGGCGGAAAATACGTCCCGCCGAAGAACGGCTTGAGCTCCGGCGTGAGCCAGACGCTCATCGGCCAGCCGCCGGCGCCCGTCGTCGCCTGGACGAACGTCATGTAGACGCGATCGACGTCGGGCCGCTCCTCGCGGTCGAGCTTGACGGCGACGAACTCACGATTGAGGACGTCGGCCACGATCGGGTTCTCGAACGACTCGTGCGCCATGACGTGGCACCAGTGACACGTCGAGTAACCGATCGAGAGAAAGATCGGCTTGCTCTCGCGCCGCGCCTTCTCGAACGCCTCGTCGCCCCAGGGGAACCAATCCACAGGATTCTCGGCGTGTTGCAGTAAGTACGGACTGCGCTCGTGCGTCAGACGGTTCGGCATCGCTCTCCTCATAGTATCGCTGCACTATACTGAGCGTCGTGACGGGACCGACGAGCGGGCGCCTGCAGGGCAAACGCATCGCTCTACTGATAGAAGACGGCTTCGAGGCCCGTGAAGTCACCGAGCCGCTCGCGACGCTCAGGGCCGAGGGCGCGGCCGTCGTGCTCGTCGGCGCCGCCGTGGGCGCCGTCTACCGCGACAAGACCGGGGCCACCAGCATCTCCGCCGACCTCGGCGCGGGCGCGGCCAAGATGAAGGACTTCGACGCGCTCGTGATTCCGGGCGGCTACGCCCCGGACCGGATGCGCATGCGCCACGCGATGATCGACCTCGTCGTCGACGCCATGGCGACCGCCAAGCCCGTGGCCGCCATCTGCCACGGCCCGCAGGTGCTCATCTCCGCCAACGCGCTACGCGGCCGCACCGTCACCTGCTGGCCCTCAATCGCCATCGATGTGAAAAACGCGGGCGGCCTGTACGTCGATCGCCCCGTCGTGCGCGACGGCAACCTGATCACCTCGCGCAAAGTGGACGACCTTCGCGTGTTTGGCGAAGCGATCATTGAAGCGGTGGCGCCGCCGGCATCTCGTCCGGAATCCGCTGACGCGCCCGTGCGTACGCTGCCGTGACCTCGACCCCGTAGAGCAGGATCACGGCGGAGAGATAGACCCAGACCAGGAACGCGATCACCGTGCCGACGCCACTCGGCAAGCTGAGCCGCGAGAACGCGCGGATGTACCACGCGAAGCCGACAAACGCCCCCTGCCACAGCACGCCGGCCAGCACCGCCCCGAACCAGACGTCTCGCAGGCGCACTTTCGCGTTCGGCGCGAAGTAGTAAATCAGCCCGACGACGACGATGAAGGTGGGCATGAGGGCCCGCGTGCTGAAGATCTCCGTGGCGCCGACGAGCAGCAATGCCGTCATCAGCAGGAGCCCGGCCGCCGACATCATCACGAAGGCGATCAGCTTGTGCTTGAAGTAGCCGTGGGGCTTCTCGACGCCCCACGCGTGGTTGACCGCCGACGTCACGGCTCCGAAGACGCCCATCGAGGCCCAGAGGATCAAGAACGTGCCGAGCAGGCTGAAACGCAACGGCGTCGCGCTCAGCGTTTTCACCGCGTCGGTCAGGAAGTTGAATTGGCCCGGAACCGCCCGCTGGATGAGCAGGACGAGCGCGTCCTGGCGCGCGTCGCCCGCCAGCCGCGCGAACATCGTGCCCACGAGCAGCACGAACGGGAAGAACGACAGCAGGGAGTAATACGCGATCGACGACGCGAACGTGAGGTTGCTGCTCTTGTAGAACTCGATGACGCCGCGGCCCGAGGCGCGGTAGCCGAGCCGGAGCGCCCGCCGCACCCGCGCGGCCAATCGAAGGGGCGTCGACGCGCTGGTCACAGACGCGGGTCATTCTATCGGGCTATCGGGCCTTCGCCGGGACGGACGCCGCATATAATTCCCCCCGGACCATGGACGTTCTGTCGAGTCACGTCAAGACTGACACGCCGGAGTTTCGCGCCAACCGCCTGCGCATGGCCGCGCTCGTGGCGGAACTCGGCGAGCGGACCGCGAAGGTGAAGGAAGGCGGCGGCCCCAAGTACGTCGAGCGCCACCGCCAGCAGGGCAAGCTGCCGGTGCGCGACCGCATCAGCCTGCTGCTCGATTCGGGCACGCCGTTTCTCGAGCTCTCGGCGCTCGCGGCCTGGGATCTGTACGACGGCGACGCGCCGTCGGCGGGCGTCGTCACCGGCATCGGCCGCGTCGGCGGCCGCGAAGTCGTCGTCATTGCCAACGACGCGACGGTCAAGGGCGGCACCTACTATCCGATCACGGTGAAGAAGCATGTGCGCGCGCAGGAGATCGCGCTGCAGAACCGGCTGCCGTGCGTGTATCTCGTCGATTCGGGCGGCGTGTTCCTGCCCAAGCAGGCGGAGGTATTCCCGGACAAGGAGCATTTCGGACGGATTTTCTACAACCAGGCGGTC
>JANOGJ010000718.1:0-3347 GCA_031405995.1 Acidobacteriota bacterium | reverse complement strand
CTCGCCCCGCCGAAGCCTTCGGCGAAGGCGGGCACGGCCAGCCCGGCCACGAGACCGAGCGCCCACACCTTCATGACCTTCGTGTTCTTCGCCATTGCTGCTGTGCTCCCGTGAGTGAGGCCCCGCGTGCCGCGGCCGCCTCGACCCTGATGTGTTACGGATGCGACCCGCCGCGGCCACCGCGGCCGCGCGAGCGATCCCGAATCTCGCGGAGCTTCTTGTACTGCTCCGACGTCAACTCGAGGTAAAAGCGGTACTGCATCACGCTGCTGGCCTCGCGGAACCGCGAGTACACGTGTTGGAATTTCGACACCTGAAGTCCGTACGTCGCTTCGTCAACGGTGCGCTCCTCGAGCATCCGAATCATCTCGGCCCGCTGCTTGGGGACGTCGTCTGCAAATGCCTGTATGCGCCTCGACCGGTCCTGATAGATCGCGTCGATACGCCGGGACTTCTCCGGGCTGAGCCCCAGTTCCTTCGTGACCAACTCGTCTTTCCACCATTCGCCCATGCCGGACCCCGGACGAGTCGGCATCTGAGGACCACCCATCCGAGGCGGACCGCCGCCCTGAACTGGCGCCGGCGCCGTGGCCTGCTGGGAAGACGATCCGACCGGCTGGCCCCTTTGGTCGACGTCGCGTCCCGAGGCAGACACGGTCAGCCCAAGGGTCACGGCCGGCAGGAACCAAGCGAGGTACTTTAACCGATACTTCAAGGTGGTCACGGCTAGACTTACGCTCCTTCCCCCGCACATGTTTACTGCTTTACTGCGTGACGACTCCGCTTACGTTCTTGACAGCGCCTCCAGGCGCTCAATGACCTGGCCGACGACGTTATTCGGTGTCGAGGCGCCCGCCGTCAGTCCGATGCTCAATTGACCCGGCGGGAGCCAGCTCCTTGTGACCGTTTCCGGGACAGCCGCCGTCGAGGGCGCGCCAATGGGCCGGTGCCGTATCTCGGCCGCTGAGACGAGGCAGCCGGGCTCGGCGATGTGGAAGGTCGGCACGCGGTCGGCGCAAATCCGGGCCAGGTTGCAGGTGTTGCTGCTGTTGTAGCCCCCGATGACCACGGCCAGGTCCACCGGGTGGACGTCGAGCAGGGCCACCACCGCGTCCTGCCGCTCCTGCGTTGCGCTGCAGATGGTGTCGAACGCACGAAACCGGGTCGGGAGCTCCGCCTCACCGTAGCGGTCGGCCATCGCCTGGCGAAACATCTCGCCAATCCTCAGCGACTCGGTCATCAACATCGTCGTCTGGTTCGCGCAGCCGATGCGCTGGAGGTGGTCCGCGGGATTGAAGCCCGGAGAGACCGCATCGTCGAAGCGTCCGACGAACCCGGCCGGGTCGCCGCCGCTGCGAATGAACGCGCACGCCGCTTCGGCTTCTTCGTCATCGCGGACGACGAGAAAATGACCGCCCGGGTACTGCGTGGCCTGGGACGCGGTCGCGCGCGTCTCTTCGTGGTGCATCTTGCCGTGGATGACCGACGTGAAGCCGTCCTGCGCGTAGCGGCGCACGTTCTTCCAGACGTTGAGCACGGAGCCGCAGGTCGTGTCGACGAGCGTGCAGCCCTGGCGTTCGAGCGCGGCGAGATCGCCGATTGATACCCCGAACGCCGGGAGGATGACGACGTCGCCCGGCCCGAGCGTCGAGGGGTCTTCGTCCGGGTCCGTCAGGATGTGGATGTCCAGCGCGCGCAGGCGGTCGTTCACGTGCGGGTTGTGGATGATCTCGCCCGTGAGGAACACCCGCCGGTCCGGAAACCGCTTGCGCGTTTGGTACGCGTAGTCCACGGCGCGGTCCACGCCGTAACAAAAGCCGAACTCGCGAGCGAGGTGGATTGTCAGCCGGCCGTCGCGCCGGACGAAGTCCGACGTGCGCACCTCCTCGACGATCGTGCTGTGGTACGCCGCCGCCAGCTCATGGGCGACGGCCTCCTTCATGTCGAGGCCCTTGCGGAAGATGATCGGGGGCAAGCGCTCAGCCGCCGATGCGGGCCGAGGCCTGCACGGTCCGCGGCACGATGTCTCCGAGCGGATCCAGCGGGGTCGCCTGCAGATGGTCGTCGTCGTCCAGAAGGAGGGAGGCGTCGACCGGCCGTCCCGCAGGTGTCGGTGTCTGGCTGTCGGCGGAAAGGGCCGCTGTATTGGCCGGCCCGGTGCCGATGCGCGCCGTCCATTGGCCGCTCAGCACGCCGACGACGAGTCCTGCCGCGGCCGCGACCGCGACCCAGGACGCGGCGACGCGGCGGCCCCCGGTGCCGCTGTCGTCCAGCCGCCGCCCGTAGCGCGGGAAGCTGATGACACGCGACGGCTCATCGAGCTGCTCGAGGCGGCGGAGAATCTGCGCCTGCTGGGCGGCGAGGTGATCGGGCGGAAACGCGGCGTCGGCCGCTTCCGTGCCGAGCACCTGGACGTCGTCCAGCCAGCGACCGAGGTCGACGGCGCGTCCGGCGCAGATGTCGCACCGATCGAGATGCGCGGGCCGATCGCCCGTCATGACCGCATCGATGATCGACCGCTCCGAAAGATGTCCCTGGCGCAAAACGAGGTCAGCGAGCCGCACGGTTTATCCTCCTGCCCGACGTCGCGCCCGCGGCCGGTGTGGCCAGGAGCGAGCGCAACCGACGGATGGCTCTGAACAAGTGCACGCGAACCGTCGACTCGTTGAGCCCGGTCATGGCGCTCACCTCACGAGACGAACGGCCTTCAAAATGACTCAGCATAAACACCAGCCGCTGCCGTTCAGGCAGCTTCGTCAGCGCGCCGTTCAACTGGCGGCGCCGCTCTCCTGCGAGCACCTCATCCTCCGGGCTCGGGGCGCGCGACGGCAGGTAGTCGGCCGGGTTGCGCTCGACGCCCGATGAGTCGATCGTCGGCGAGGCGATCCAGCGATCCCGCCGCTTGCGGGCCTTCAGCCGGTCCAGGCATCCGTTGATCAGGATGCGCGTGAACCAGACCTCGAAGGGCAGCTCCTCGCGAAAGGTGCCGATGTGCATGTACGCCTTCACGAAGGCGTCCTGCACGGCTTCGTCGGCGTCGGCCGCGTCGCGCACGTAGTGATACGCGATGCGCGCCGCGCGGCGCTGATGCCGGCTGACCAGCTCGCTGAAGCGCTCCCGGGCCGCCGCCAGCTTGCCGGCCGCCTGGAGGGACTTCACCTCGACAGCCACGCGGGCGTCGGCTTCCTTGGCGCTCACGGGCGAGGGGCTGTCACCTGACACTGGATACGTCCTAGGTTGGGCGGTGTTTACGATTATAGGGGGAGACCCGAACTTCGAGCTCGGGAGACGAAACGGGGTCGTACCTCGATCTGTGGAAAACTCACGGGACCCGGTCGCCAGGAACG
>JANOGJ010000699.1:0-2710 GCA_031405995.1 Acidobacteriota bacterium | reverse complement strand
GTTCTTTGCCGAAGCCGCCGAGCGGCGTATTCCCCTACAAGCAGCGCCAGGCGCCCCAGCCAACCAGACGCTGCCCGCCGACTTTGCGCAGAAGTACGGCTTCGAGTTTGCGGAGTTCCCGCTATGATCGTGCGACAGCTGGCACGCGATGAGATCGAGACTGTCGAAATCCTAGGTGCCGCCAAACCATCGGTGTCGCTCGAATCAATCTCGATTCCACTGCCGACCTTCGTCAATCCAGGCCTCGTCATTCGCGGCTACAAGACCGCGATCCTCGGCCGCCGGGCGCCGGGTCTCCGTCTCACGCAGAACGACCTCAGCTACAACTGGAAGCCGCGGCTCTGGAGCGGCATCGAGAAGGAGAGCCTCGCCGACTGGATGTCGTACCACAACAACGAGAGGGACGAGTGGCTGCGCTACGGCGCGGCGATCTACCTCTCGGAAACGGACGGCGCGCAGGTCGATCAGAACATCGCGGTGCAGGGTCAGAACGGGCTGATGGTCACGCGCTCGACGGGCCTGCGCATCGTCAACAACACGTTTTCCTGGATGTCGGGCATCGGCATCGGCCTCTATCGCACGACCGCCAGCCGCATCGTCAGCAACCGGCTCGACTGGAACGTGCGCGGCTACAGCCACGGTTTCTACAACCGCGGGCAGGACTCGGCGGCGCTCCTCATGTACGAGCAGTCCAGCAAGAACGTCGTCGTCGGCAACTCGGCGACGCACGGCGGCGACGGGCTGTTCCTCTGGGCCGGCCAGTCCACGATGGACTCCGGCCTGGGCGGCGCCAACGACAACCTGTTCCAGGACAACGATTTCAGCCACGCGGTCGCGAACGGCATTGAGACGACGTTCAGCCGCAACACGTTTATCGGCAATCGCATCGACGACTGCTGGCACGGCGTGTGGGGCGGCTACAGCTACGACACGCAATTCATCGGCAACACCTTTTCCGGCAATCAGGAGGGCATCGCGATCGAGCACGGCCAGAACATCACGATCGCCGGCAACCGCTTCCGGGGCGACGAGATGGCGATCCGCCTCTGGGCGAACGTGTCGCAGGATCCGAACTGGGGCTACCCGAAGGCGCGCGACACGCGCAGCCGGGACTACGTGATCGAGAAGAACGACTTCGCCGGCGTCAAGACCGTGCTGAACGTCACCCGGACGACCGGCCTGCGCGTCGAGGCGAATGCGTACGCCAACGTGGGGGCGCCGCTCACGACGGGCCCGGACGTCCGCGGGCTCACGTTCGAGCCGGCGGGCATGAAGCCGGCCACGATGCAGGCGCCGGCGGCGCCGTCCGAACCCGGCGCGATGAACGCCAAGCTGCCCGAGGGCGCGCGCCGCGGCCGTTCGACGATCATCGTGGACGAGTGGGGGCCGTACGACTACCGGTCGCCGAAGATCTGGCCGGTGGCGAAGCCCGGCGATCGGCCGCTCCTGCTGCGCGTGCTCGGGCCGCAGGGGAAGTGGACGCTGAAGTCCATTCGCGGCGGCTCGGCCTCCGTGCGCGAGGGGCCCGTTCCGTCCGACATCGAGGTGACGATGAGCGGGCGCGGGGCGGATCTCGAGATCGTGCTCGAGTACGTCGGCACCGAGGTCGTGACGCCGCGCGGGCAGGTGTTCACGGCGGGCGCGCGGGTGCCGGTGGTGTACGCGGCATTCGAGCCCACGGTCGACTGGGCCGTGAAGTACTGGATTTTTGACGCGGCGTCGGATCCCATCCAGGCGCCGCCGGCGTTTGCCGCCAAACTCGCCGAGGCGCCGGCGAAGACCGAGACGCTGCCGCGTCTGGACGTGCTCACCGGCCGCGGGATGGCCACGGGCCTCCCGAACGACCGCGTCGCGCTCCGCGCCGAGGGCGTCGTCCAATTACCTCCCGGCCTCTTCGAGATGACCGTCGTCAGCGACGACGGCGTGCGGGTCTGGCTGGACGATCGACTGGTCGTCGATCGGTGGTCCGTGCATGAGTCGGCGATCGATCGCCTGCCGCTCACGGGCGGGAAGTACCGCATCAAGGTCGAGTACTTTGAGATGACGGGATGGTCTGAGCTGCAAGTGCGATTTGTAAAGCGCTAGTCAGAACCTGAATATGTCTGAAATCCTTGTCGCTCTCGTCACCCTGACCTTCCTGGAAATCGTCCTTGGCGTCGACAACGTCATCTTCATCTCCATCCTCTCGAGCAAGCTGCGGAAGGAAGAGCAGAAGCGCGCGCGGCGCGTGGGTCTGATCGCGGCCATGGGGATGCGGCTGGCGCTGCTGTTTTCGATCGCCTGGATCGCGCGGCTGACGACGCCGCTGTTCACGATTCTCGACTATTCGATTTCCGGGAGGGACCTCATCCTCATCAGCGGCGGGCTGTTCCTGCTGGCCAAGGCGACCTATGAGATCCACGACAAGCTCGAGGGGCAGGAGGGTCATGCGGCCGGCCGCGTCGCGGCGTCGTTTGCGAGCGTCATCGGCCAGGTCATGCTGCTGGACATGGTGTTTTCCATCGACTCGGTGGTCACGGCGGTCGGGATGGCGAACGAGTTGTGGGTGATGATGACGGCGGTCGTAGCGTCGGTGCTCGTGATGCTCGTCGCCGCGGAGCCCATCAGCGAATTCGTGGACAAGCACCCGACGATCAAGATCCTGGCGCTGTCCTTCCTGCTGCTCATCGGGCTGTCGCTGATCGCGGAGGGCTTCGGACAGAAGATCTCG
>JANOGJ010000695.1:0-6702 GCA_031405995.1 Acidobacteriota bacterium | reverse complement strand
TGTTCGACGCGAAGGCCTACTGGGACGGCCCCCGGCTCAAGAAAGAGATTGAGTCCGTCAACCAGTTCAGAATGACGGAGATATATTTCGTGAGCGACGACGCCAGCCGCCTCTTCGTCATCATTCGCATCGGCGATCCGGCGAAGACGAAGAACGTGCCCGTGGTGGGCGTCAATCGCGTATACGATCGCGTGCAGCGTTAGACCGACGGAGGCGTGGCATGAGCAGCCGGGTGATGAAACCGATCGTTGGAGTGGTCGCGACCGCGGCGTTCCTCATCTGGGGCACGCTGGTGCTGTCGGCGGGGCAGTCGGACGTGGCGCAGTTGAGCGGGGTGTGGAAGCTCAACGCGGCGGCCAGCACGAATCCGGATGGACCTCCACCGGCCGCGCGCGGTGGATCCCGCAGGAGTGGTGGTGGCGGCGGGGGCGGCGGCAGCACGTCCGGCGGCGGTGGTGGCGGTGGTGGCGACGAGGGCGGTGGCGGAGCGCCCGCCGGCCAGTCCGCGACGACGCTGACGCCCGCCGAGCAGAAGCACTACGAGGCGCTGAAAGCCATGGTGTTCAAGGCGCCGCCGATGATGGCGCTCGAAGCGACGCCGACGGACTTCAAGATGCTGCTCGATCCCGCGACCAAGTTCGGTTACGCGCACAAGGCCGACAACAAGAAGCAGTCGGTCGTGACACCCGCCGGGCCGGCCGATTTCAAGGTGAAGTGGGACGGCAAGAAGATGCGCCGCGAGTTCGAGACGAATGACGCGTTCAAGTGCGTGGAGGAGTACTCCCTCAGCGCCGATGGCTCGCAGCTCATCGTGACGGTGAAGGCCGACAGCGGTATGGTCCGCAACGTCCAGACCGTCGAAATCAAGCGCGTCTACGATCGCCAGCCGCGCTGACCGGTTTGATCTCGCGCTACATCGTCATCGTTCTCGCCTTCGTCGCCGCCTCGATGCGCGCCTCGCAGGGCGCGTGGGTCGAGGCGGCGGGGTTGGCCTGCCTGGGCGGCGGCCTCGTCGCGCTGAAGCTCGGCGAGTCGCGCCCGGCGCTGAAACGGGTCGCCTATCTGGCGTTCCTCCTGGCGGCGGTGTCGATCGCGATCGTCTTGCTTCGACGGTATTCGTGATGCGGATCGCGGCGCATCGCTTCGCCAAACTTCCGCGTTGACAGCGAGCCCCAGTTCGCATATTTTCAAGTTCTGTCTGCGCGTGCCGCAGACCTTATCGCGAGTGGCTGAGGGAACAGGCCCGAAGACGCCACAGCAACCAGGCCGCAAAAGCCCAGGTGCTAATTCCTGCCCGATACCGGGGTAGATAACGCAAGTCGAGTGAATCGACCGCTTTTCGCGTTCCCACGGTAACTGACTCGCTGACAGACGCGTGGCCGCGCCGTCTGTCATTGCCGCCGCGCCGTGCTCGTTTTCAAAACGAGACTCGGCGGGAGAGGGGAACGTGTGTCTGTTGACGTCTTGAAAATCGGGGGCTCGGTCTTGACCGGCCCGTTCGCCTACCGTCAGGCCGCCGCATTTCTCGGCGGCTTCGCCTCGACCACCCGAGGGCCGATCGTGGCCGTCGTCTCGGCCGAGAAGGGCCACACCGACGCGCTGCTCGACGAAGCGCGCCGCTTCACCGGCGATCCTGAACGCGAGCCACTCGACCTGCTCTGGTCGACCGGTGAGCTGCGGTCGGTCGCGTTGCTCACGCTCTCGCTCCGCGCCGCGGGCGTCCTCGCGGCGGGATTCAACGCCCACGAGGCCGGCCTTGTCGCTCTGCACGACCGCATTGACCTCAATCCGCTCGCCCTCCGCGCCGCGTTGTCCCGCCACTCCGTCGTCGTCGTGCCGGGATTTCTCGCCACGCGCGACCAGCAGGTCGTCACGCTCGGCCGCGGCGGCTCGGATCTGTCCGCGGTGCTCATCGCCGCCCGGCTCGGCGCGCCGCGCTGCGTCCTCATCAAAGACGTGGACGGCTACTTCACGGCCGACCCCACCACGGATCCGGCCGCCCGCTTGATTCCGCGAGTGGGCTACGACCTCGCGCTGCGGATGGCCGACGCCGGCTGCCCGCTCGTGCAGCGCGACGCCCTCATCGCCGCGCGCGACGCGCGAATAGACATCGTCGTCAGGAGCCTGACGAGCGAAGGAACCGTCGTTCACCAGTTCACCCGTTGACCAGTTCACCAGTTGTTGAAGGGAACCCCCATGGATTTCGCCACCCGCACCATTCACGCCGGCCAGCCCGTTGAACCGGAAACCGGGGCCGTCGTCCCGCCGATCTTCCAGACGTCGACGTATCAGCAGGTCGCGCCGGGCGAGCATCGCGGCTTCGACTACACCCGGACGTCGAACCCGACGAGAAAGCGGCTGGAAGCCGTCCTCGCCGATCTGGAGGGCGCCCGCCACGCGGCCGTCTTCGGATCGGGTCTCGCCGCCGAGCACGCGATCCTGCAGGCGCATCTCAAGCCGGGCCAGGAGATCATCGTGCCGGGCGACGTCTACGGCGGCACGTTCCGCATGCTGCATCGCGTCTTCGAGCCGCTCGGGTGCATCGTCACGCAAGTCGACTTCTCGGATCTGGCGGCGGTCGAGCGCGCGATCGGCGATCGCACGCGCCTGGTCTGGCTGGAGTCGCCCACCAACCCACGGCTCCTCGTCTACGACATCGCCGCGGTGGCGCGTCTGGCGCACGCCAAGGGCGCGATCGTCGTCGTCGACAACACGTTCGCGACGCCGTACTTCCAGCAGCCGTTCGATCTCGGCGCCGACCTTGTGATTCACAGCGTGACGAAGTACCTGGCCGGCCACTCGGATCTCATCCAGGGCGCGGTCATCGCGCGCGACCCCGGCGTGTTCGAGCCGGTCGCGTTCCTGCAGAACGCGCTCGGCGGCGTGCCGAGTCCATTCGACTGCTGGCTCACGCTGCGCGGGCTGAGGACCATGGAGCTGAGGATGGAGCGGCATGCGGCGAACGCGGTTGCCGTGGCCGAGGCGCTGGCGGGGCACGCCCGCGTCAGCCGGGTGTACTTCCCGGGATTGCCGTCCCACCCGGGTCACGACATCGCCCGGCGGCAAATGACGGGCTTCGGGGGCATGGTCTCGTTCGAGCTGAACGGCACGCCCGAGGAAGCGTCGGCGTTCGTGTCGACGCGTCGCTACTTTGCCCTCGGCGAAAGTCTCGGCGGTGTCCGGGCGCTGGTGTGCCTGCCGTGCAAGATGACGCATGCCTCGATTCCGGCGGAGACACGCCGTGCGCTCGGGCTCTCAGACACCCTGATCCGGCTGTCGCCGGGGTGCGAGAGCCCGCGCGACCTTGTCGCCGATCTCGTGGAAGGTCTGGACCAGCTCGGCCCGGAACACCGTAACATTGCCGGTGTCCAATGCGGGGAATGCGCCACCACGGGCTAGCCGTTCTCGTCCTGTGCGTGGGCTGCGCGTCGGCGCCAATCAAGAAGCCCGACTTGCTGGCGCTGGACCAGGCCGACGCCCTGGTCCTTCAGGGTTGCTATGACTGCCTGATCGAGGCGCGCGCGACCTATGCGCGAGTCGCGACGGTCGCGCAGTCACGGCCGCTCGTCGTCACTCGGCTGTTCGAGACCGAGATCCTGATCACGCTCCGTGAGAAGGAGCTCGCCATGGACTTCCGGGCGGCGCTCGGCCGGGCGCGGACGCTCGCGCCTGAGTTGCCGCCGGCGATTGAAGCGGCGCGGTATGTGGCGATCGTGGAGGCCGTGCCGTCGGACGACCTCGGGCTGCCGCGAGCCGAGAGTCTCGCGTTCCGGCGCCAGCACGCGTCGTTCGTGCCGACCATCGGCGCCGAGATGACGTGGCTGGCCACCGGAGCGCTTCGGGCGCCGGTGCGGCAGTACGTGTCGCTCGCGATCGACTGCATGTACCTCACCCGCGCGAGGCTACCGGGCCAGCCCCCGCGCCCGTCAGCGCGCCGCGACGTGCCGCCCGATGCGCCGCCGCTAGTGGCGTACCGGATCGGCATGTGTGACAGCCCCCGGCCCGAGGTGCTGACCAAGGTGCGCGACGCCGTGCCGAAGTTCGTCGAGACGGAGTTCTTCATGGCGCGGCTCGACGTCGCGATGGCGCAGCAGTCCGGCAGCGGCAAGGCGAGGGACCGGCTGGTGGCGGTCTACGCGCGTTTTGCGACGTCGCCCTCGGTCACGTATCTCAGCGCTAACTTCAACCAACTCCTCGGTGATTGCCGCGAAGCCCTGCGGTTCTACGACGAGACACTCGCCCAGAAGCCGCTCCACGAGAACGCGCTGCTCGGCCGCACCGTGTGCCTGACGTTTCTCAAACGCACCGACGAGGCGCTGGCCGCGGCCACGCGGATGATCGACCTCCAGACGCACAATGTCGACGAGGCCTTCTACTGGCGCGCCTGGAACCGGCACTTCCTGAAGGAGCTCGATCTCGCGCGGCAGGACATCGAGGCGGCGAAGGCGCGGGCCTCGAACATGCAGATTCACACCCTCGCCGGCATGATCGAGCACGACCAGGACGACCTCGGTCCGGCCGAGCGGGACCTGGTCGCCGCCAAGGCCGGGGACGCCGGCGCCAAGAACTGCACGGCGCGCTGGTATCTCGGCCTCGTCGACATGAAGCGCACGCGGTGGGCGGCATCGGCCGCGCACTTCGAGGACGCCATGGCCTGTTACGAACAGTCCGTCAGGGAGCACCAGGTCGCCTTGAAAGCGATTGAATTGAACAAGGAGATCGACGCCGCTTTCAAAGCGAGGCAGATCGCCGGCTTCCAGACCGCGATCGTGGAGGACGCCAAGCAACAGTATGCGGCGGCCTTCAACGCCGCCAATCACTACGCGCGCGGAGGCGTCCTGCCGAAGGCCAAAGCGCTGGTCGAGATCGCGGCGAAAGACCCTGGGCTGGCCGATCGGGTGGCCGAATTGCGGAAGATCCTCGGCGGGGGAGGATAGAATACCCGGCCATATGGCCGTCTACGCGCACTTCGAGACCACCCTGGGCAACTTCACCGTCGAACTCTTCGAGGACAAGGTGCCCAAGACCGTCGCCATCTTCGCCGGGCTGGCGGACGGCACGAAGGAGTGGAAGCACCCGAAAACCGGCGAGAGCCACAAAAAGCCTTACTTCGACGGCATCATCTTTCATCGCGTGATTGCCGGGTTCGTGCTGCAGGGCGGCGATCCACTCGGTCAAGGTTTCGGGGGCCCAGGCTTTCAGTTCGACGACGAATTCCATCCGGACCTGCGCCATGATCGGGTCGGTGTGCTCTCCATGGCCAACGCCGGGCCCAACACCAACGGCAGCCAGTTCTTCGTTACCCTCGGCCCGACGCCGCACCTCGACCGCAAGCACTCCGTGTTCGGCGCCGTGGTCAAGGGACTGGAAGTGGTCCAGAAGATCGGCAAGGTCGAAACCGACCGTAACGACCGCCCGGTCACGCCGGTGGTAATGAATAAAGTCACCATCGAAAGAAAGACCTAACCCAAACCTCCCGCCGCGTCCGCGCGTCCAATTCCTACGACGAAACGTTTCGTTGACATCTACGAATTGATTCGTATACTAACCCCATGGCCAGGACTCGACCTCGTCCCACCGAAGCCGAACTCGCGATTCTGGGCGTTCTGTGGGCCAACGGGCCCTCCACGGTTCGCCACGTGCACGAGGCCCTGGCCGACGCCCGCGAGACCGGGTACACGACGACGCTGAAGTTGATGCAGATCATGACGGAGAAGGGTCTTGTCACTCGCGACGAGTCGGCGCGCACGCACGTGTACGCCGCGCGCGTCTCGCAGCACGACACGCAGCGCCAGCTCGTGAGCGATCTGGTCGATCGGGCGTTCGGAGGGTCGGCGACCGCGCTCGTGCTGCAGGCGCTCAGCGCTCACCCCGCCTCCGCGGATGAACTCGCCGAGATTCAACAGTTGATCAAGGACTACAAGGAAGGGGCACGCAAATGAACCCGTACGCGGAACCTCTCGCATGGGCGCTCGTGAACTTCGTGTGGCAGGGCGCAGCCCTGGCGCTCGCGGCGTTTCTCGTGATCCGGTGGATCCGACCGTCGGCCGGTGGGCGGTACGCCACCGGTGTTGTGACGCTCGCGCTGATGCTTGCCGCGCCCGTCGTGACATTCGCGGTGCTGGCGCGGACAGGCGGTGCGCCCGTGGTGGCGGTGCGCACCTACGGGGCGACGCGCGAGGATTTCGGCAAACTGTGCGTTGCGCAGCGGGCCAATGCCTTGAAGTATCCGCACGCCCTGTTCAAGAAACCGCTTTCCATGGAGGAGTATCTTGCCGCGCGCCCGATCGCCGATCCGCTGCATCTTTTCGATTGCGTCATGCCCTGTGCCGGTGCAGAAGCATTTCTCGTTCTTTCTTCTGAAAAAGCAGCTTCACTGGGAATTCCGTACGCCAAGGTGCTGGGAACGATCGAACGGCACAACGCCTTTCCTTCCGACCCGGTGCAGATGCGCGCCGGCTGGGCCCTGGACAAGGACGAGCTTTACCGGCAGGCCGGCGCCGGGCCTTCCGACATGAGCTTCGTGCAGACCTATGACGACTACCCGGTCATCTCGCTGATGCAGTTCGAAGACCTGGGGTTCTGCGGCAAGGGCGAAGGGCCGGGCTTCGTGCGCCGCCACAGCTTCACGCACGACGGCACATTCCCGATGAATACCTCCGGGGGCCAGCTTTCGGTCGGCCAGGCCGGGGCCGCCGGGGG